>VGIW01000025.1 GCA_016867715.1 Candidatus Eisenbacteria bacterium
CTCCCTTCCTTCGCCGCTTCCTCATCAGGGACCCGTGGCGCGCTTGGATCTTGTCGCGACGGTTACGAGCGACAAGTCCTAGCGCGCCGGGGGGGCCGAGACTACGATTCCGGGAGCGGCTCGTCCACGTCGGCCTCTCGGCCCCTAGCTCCACATCCTCGCGACGAAAACGCGTGCATAGTCCAGGCTAGGAGCCCAGGCCGGCGCCTTCCGATTCCATTAGAATAGAAAGCCGGCGCCCGTATCGCACGGTACCTCGCGGGGAATCCAGGGACGCCCTACTGAGTTCAATGGAAGAGAGTGCCGGGACGCGATGTCGAATTGAGTATGGCGTCCCCGGAACTCCCCCGTTTCCCCGCAATCCCCACCGATTCCTGTTGACATCCCGTCGGATTTCGCCGAAAAATGACGGCGACATGGCATCGAAACTCCAACCGAGGATTCTCAAGCCGCCGAAGGGCTCTTTCTTTCTATTTGGACCGCGGGGGACCGGGAAGAGCACGTGGCTTCGAACCGTCCTTCCTCACGCTCACACCGTGAACTTGCTCGACGAGGGGCTCTACCAGTCGTACCTGGCCGATGTCTCGCTGTTCGCGGCCGAGCTCCGGACCTTGAAGCCGGGATCCTTGGTCGTCGTGGACGAGATCCAGCGGCTCCCGGCGCTGCTCAACGAGGTTCATCGCTTCATCGAAGAGAGGCGGCTCCGGTTCGTGCTCTGCGGATCGTCCGCCCGAAAGCTCAAGCAGAGCGGCACAAACCTCCTCGCCGGCCGAGCGGTTCGGCGCGAAATGCACCCGTTTGTCCCCGAGGAGCTGGGAAAGTCCTTCAACCTCGAAGAGACGCTTCGCTGGGGAGCTTTGCCGGTGATCTGGGCATCCGGAGAGCGTCGCGCGGCGCTCGAGGCCTACGTGCAGCTCTACCTCCGCGAGGAGATTCAAGCCGAGGCGCTCGTTCGCAACCTTCCCGGCTTCGCGCGCTTCCTGCCGATCGCGGCGCTCTTCCACGGTCAAGTGCTGAACGCGGCCGGGCTTGCTCGCGATGCGCAGGTGGCGCGAACGACGGTCCTCGGCTACCTCAGCGTGCTCGAGGACACTCTCCTCGCGTTCACGCTTCCCGCCTACGAGGGTAAGCTCCGCGTTAAAGAAAGAAAACACCCGAAGCTCTATTGGTGCGACCCCGGTCTCGTTCGCGCGGTCAAGCGTCAGTTCCATGCGCCGACGGCCGAGGAGCGCGGGGCCCTGCTCGAAGGATGGGTCGCGGAGGTCCTGCGCGCGTACCGCGACTATCGGGGCCTGTTCGACGAGTGGTTCTACTGGGCGCCGGCGGAAGCGGCGCGGACAGAGGTGGACTTTCTCCTCCGCCTAGGGCGGGAGATGGTCGCGATCGAGGTCAAGGCCGGCCGCAGTTACTCGAAGCAGGCCGCGCGCGGACTAAGCGCGATCTCCGATCTTCGCGGCGTTGTCCGAAGAGTCTTTGTCTACACGGGGGACCGGGTCCTCCGAACCGAGGACGGCATCGACGTCCTTCCCATCCATCGATTCGTGAGAGAGCTCGAGGAGGCGACGCTGTTCCCGTAGCTGCGATCGAAGAGCCCGAGAGACCATGAGCAAGGCAAGAGTGCGATGCACGGCTACTTCGCCAACACCGACTTGGGCTGGTTCCGGTTTCTGCGGACGCGGTCGGATCTGGACGAGGTGAACTTCTGGCAGCCGGGGGGTGGGAGCGGTTTTGGTGCGATCCCGCCGGGGGCGCCGTTTTTATTCAAGCTTAAAAAGCTTCATTACGCGATCGGCGGGTTCGGGTTCTTCGCGCACGCGTCGCGCCTCCCATCCTCGCTCGCGTGGGATGCGTTCGGCGAGAAGGACGGCGCGAGCGACGATCCGTTCGAAGGGCACGATGTCCGTGTTCCTGGCGCGCGCGAAGCTTCTTCCCGAGTCGCCCGGACGAGCTACTCCTCCCTCCTCCCATTCGCCGCCTCTTCCGGGGCGGGTTCGGCGGCGTCCGAGCGGTCGTCGTTCGGGGTCGTCTGTTCTTCGTTCGCTTCCTCGCGAGCCGGGGAGTGGGGCGCTTCGAAGGAGCCGGCGTACTCGCGGAGCCAGCGGCGGTAGGTCGGCTCCGCCACGCCGATCCGGCGGCAGATCTCCTCGACGGTCATCCCCTCCCCTCGAAGCGTTTCTCCCTCGCGGAGCGCGTCCAGAATGAAGTCGATCCAGCGGCGGTCCACGCTTATCGTCCTTTCGGCGCGTGCCGTCGGATCGCCCCGAGCAGCTCCCTCACCCGAATCGGTTTCACGATGAACTCGTTCATGCCCGCGTCCATGCAGCGGGCGCGCATTTCTTCCCCCCCGAGCGCGGTGAGCGCGAGGATCGGCAGGTCGTGGCTCCGGACGTTCGAGCGGGGATTGCGGACGAACCTCGCGAGCGCGATGCCGTCGATCCCCGGCATCTCGATGTCGGTGACGACAAGGTCGAACGGCTCCCGCTCGAGAAGATCGAGAGCGTCTACGCCGCTCGATGCGGTCTCCACGACCGAACGGACGCGCTTCAAGATCTGCCGCACGAGCATCCGAACGACCGGATCGTCATCGACGACGAGAACGCGAAGCCCCTCGAGCGCTTCGTACGATCCGCCGGCACGGACGCCTTCCGCCCTTCCCGTCTTCTTCGGATCATTCATCGCTCGCCGCCTTTCTTCTCGCGCGAGCGGCCGTTCGTTTCGCGGAGGCGGCGCCTCATCGCGCACCTCCCGGCGAGCGACTGACCGCCGCTCGGTCTCCCGCGCCCGAAGCGGACCTCGCCCCGTTCGTCCCGGACGATTCCGGCACGTGAACGTGAAGCGTGGAAAGCCGAAGATAGAGAGGACGGCAGAAGCGGCCGCGAGCGACGAGCGCCGGAAGCGTCTCGCCGCACGCGCTGATGACCCGCCGGATGCGTCCTCCCGGCGGGCCCTCCATGGGCGATTCCAGGAGGTCGAGCAGCGCGACCTGCGTCCACGGCTCGAGGCGTTCGAGCCGGTCGATAAAGAGGATCACCGGCCCTCTTTCGGGGATCCCCCGGAGAGCCTCGATGCCGCCCCGGTTCAGGTCGTCCGCCGGCACGACCCGAAGCGCGGCCCAAGGATGCGCGTCGCGGAAGAGGCGCCGCGCCACCTCGCGGTCCCCCGTGACGAGAACGTTGGCGTTGCTCTCGAGCGCCCGCTGGAGCTCGTCCGGTCCTTCTCGCGACCCGAGCGGCTCGGAAGCACGAGCCCCACGGTCGGGCGGTTGGGAGCGAGGTGCGAGAGATCCCCCGCGCGTCCCGGCCCGGTTTCTGCGCGCACCACGGCCCTTCGTGTTCATGACGACACGATCTCCTTCCTGCTCGTTCCGCCCGAGCTTGCCTTCCGGCGGCGCGGCTACGGGTGCGGCTGGGTCGGATCATCCTCCGCCGGGAACGGGTCGTTCGAGACCCGCGACGAGTCGGCGGAGGAATCGGGGTACGACGGGTTCGCGAAGTAGAGGTCCCCGCCCCCTCCCCCTTCCGCCGGGGCGCTCACCCCCTGGCATTGGGGAAAAAGAACCAGCGCCGCGAGGAGCGCGCACGCGGTTGCGACCGGGAGGATCCGCAAGAGACGCAACGGTTTCCACGACATGGACCCACTCCTTTCCGGCCGGCGCCTCGGGCCGGCTGAGAAGGGTCTAGGCAGGAATCGTGCGCGAGTCCCTTTCCCGCGCCGCGCGCAAATCGTTGAAAAAACGCCGGTTCACCTAGGCGCGGAAAGGGGGGGTTCGAGGGTATCCGGAGAACTCGTACGATCGTACGAATTCGCCCCGAAATGCGGCCAATCGGAGCCTGACATCTTGTCCGCGATTCGTACGATCGTACGACCCCGCAGAATCGAGCAGAGAGAGGGACGGATCGGGACCGGAGCGGTATCCGATACCGGTATCCGATACCGGTATCAGGTACCGGAACAACACCGGAACAACATTTGGCGGTACACGTCGAGCGAAGCACATTGGGTAGTGCGGGGGGGATTGGGGTATCCGATACGGTCGAGGTGCAGGTATCAGGTACGTTTGAGTGGATGCCGAGAAAGCGGGCGGCCCGTATCCAGGCGGTATCAGGTACCGATATCAGGTACCGGAACAACATTTGGCGGTACACGTCGAGCGAAGCACATTGGGTAGTGCGGGGGGGATTGGGGTATCCGATACGGTCGAGGTGCAGGTATCAGGTACGCTTGAGACGGAGCCGGCGGATCTTCTTTCGGACGGTGCTCTCGTGGATGCCGAGGAGGCGGGCCGCCCGCGACCGGTTCCAACCCGATTCCTCGAGCGCCCTGAGGAGCATCTCCTCCTCGATCGAGCGGATCTCTCCGGGGAGGTCCTTCATGTTCTCTTCCGAGCCCTCGAGGGGGGCGGGCCCGCTCGGGAACGCGGCGCGGACCTCCTCGGTCAGATGCGCCGTCTCGATGCGCGGCCCGTCGCAGAAGACCACCGCCCGTTCGATCACGTGGTCGAGCTCCCGCACGTTCCCGGGCCACCCGTAGGCGATGAGAAGGCTCTCTGCCGCGCGGGCGATCGACCGGATCTCCTTCCGGTTCCGGCGCGCGTGGACCGCGAGGAAGGTGCGCGCGAGCGCGGGGATGTCCTCCCGCCGCGCGCGAAGGGGCGGGATCTCGATCGCCACCCCGTTCAACCGATAGAAGAGATCGCTTCGAAACTCCCCCCGCTCCGCGAGAAGGGCGAGGTTCCGATTCGTCGCGGCGAGAATCCGGACGTCCGACCGGATCGTCTCCGTCCCCCCGAGCCTCTCGAACTCCCCTTCCTGAAGCACGCGAAGAAGCTTCACCTGCGAAGCAATCGGCATGTCGCCGATCTCGTCGAGAAGAAGCGTCCCGCGATTCGCCCTCTCGAAGATCCCCGCCTTTCGCTCCCTCGCGTCGGTGAAGGCGCCCGGCTCGTGCCCGAAGAGCTCGTCCTCGACGAGCGTGGGAGCGATCGCCGAGCAGTTGAGACGGAGGAACGGTCGGTCCCGCCGCCGGCTCTCCTGATGGATGAGATGCGCCGCGAGCCCTTTCCCCGCGCCGGTCTCGCCGAGAAGAAGCACGGCGATGTCGCTTCGCGCCGCCGCGCGAAGCTCGCGAAGCGTTCGTTGCATCGCGGGGCTCTCCGCGATGATCTCCGGAACCTCCGCCCTCCGCGCCGCCTCCTCGCGAAGAAGCGCGTTCTCCCGCTCGAGATCCTCCAAGAGCCGCGCGTTCTCGAGCGCGACGCCCGCGAGATCGGCGAGCGCCTGGAGAAACGAGAGATCGCGCGGGGTGAAGACGTTCGCCGAGCGGCAATTGTCGAGATAGACGAGGCCGATCGGCTTCCCCTTCGAGCGGAGCGGCGCGCAGGCGAAGGAAAGGATGTTGTAGGCGGCGACGCTCTCCGCCCCCTCGAAGCGCGGATCGGAGAGCGCGTTCTCCGCGACGAGAGGCTCCTCCGATTCCTCCGCCTTTCGGAAGAGCGTTCGGCTGAAGCGGGTCACGTCGCGAAGATCCTCTCCCTCGATCGACCGGGACGCGCGCGGGACGAGATCCCCGTCGGCGCCGTAGAGGAGGATGAGCCCTCGCTCCCCGCGAAGATGATCGAGCGCCTGGTCGAGAACGTGCTCGAGGACCGCGTCGCTCGCGCGGAGCGAGTTGATGATCCGTGCGATCCGGCAGATCGTGCGGAGGCCCTCCCCTCCCTCGTCGCCGCCCCCTTGAACGAGCCCCCGCGCCTCGCCGAGTGCCGCCGGCGGGGAGACCGCGCGCATGAGATCGTAGAGCGCGGCCGCCTCGTCGGCGTGCGCCTTCGCCTTTCTTCTCTCCCCGCCGCGCGCCTCGAGGGCGGCGAGATAAGCAAGCGCCTCCGCGAGGTCGAGCCGCGCGTCGAGCGCGCGCGCCGAACGGATCGCGTCGCGAAGACAGCTTCGCGCGGTTGCCGGATCCCCGCGGGCCTCCTCGTGCCGGCCGTAAAGAAGATTGAGACGGCAAGCGATCCACGGGCACTCCGTCCGCGCCGAGAGCCGCTCGGCTTTTTGAAGAAGAGCCGCCGGCGATCCCCTCCCTCCCGCGTGCAATCTCGCCTCGGCGGCGAGAAGAATGGTCTCCGCCTCCATCAACCGCTCGCCCCGCTTCGAAAAGAGACGGATCGCGCGCACAAGCCCCTTCTCCGCCTCCGCGGGGCGCCCATCGAGGAACGCGAGACGCGCCTTCGTCCGATCGAGAAGCGCCTCGTACCTTCCCGAGAGCCGCTCGCCGAGAACCGCCTCCGCTTCCCGGAGAGCCTCTTCCGCTTCCTTCGGCTCCTCGCGGGCGATGTGCGTGAGGGCGGCGAGATTGAGCGCGTCGAAGACCGCGTACGGGTTCGATCCGGCGCGCGCAAGCGCGAGGCCCCGGCGGAGAAGCTCGATCGACTGGTCGAGGCGCCCTCTCTCCCGCGCCGTCTGACCGCGCGTGAGGAGCACGCGCACCTTCCCCCCTTCGTCGCCGAAATCTTCATAGATCGAGAAGGCCTCGTCCCACGCGCGGGCCGCTTCCTCGACCCTTCCGAGCCGGAAGAGAACACGCCCGAGATCCTCGAGGACGCGCGCCTCCTCGAGCACCTCTCCCGTCTTGCGGGCGAGAGAGAGCGCGTTCTCGAGAAGAGCGGCCGCCTCGGCGAGCCGACCGGTCCAAAGGCGGACGAGCCCGAGGTTCGCGAACGCTCCGACCGCCTCGGCCGGCGCCGCGCGCTCCAGGATGCGGGCCGCCCGCTCGTAGTGCGCTCCCGCCTCGCGCCACGCGCTCTCGTAGAACGCGACCGCCCCGAGACGCTTGAGCGTTCGACCGTTGAGCGCCGATGTTTTGCTTCGCTTCGTCGATTGATGCGCCCTCCCGAGGTGCGCCCGCGCCGCCTCCGCGTCCCCGCGCGAGAGGGCGAACCAGCCGAGATCGCATCGGATCGCGGCCTCCTCCCCCGCCCCGAAAGGTGCCCCCTCGTCGAGAAGACGGCCGAGCGCCTTCTCCGCCTCCTTCGCGTTCCCTCGGAAGTAGCGGATCCACGCGGCGAGCCTCCGCGCCGTCCGATCGATCCCCCGCCCCTCTTCGTCCTTCGCCGCCGTGCGGCGGAGAAGGCGGAGCGCGGCGAGGGCCGCTCGCGGCCGGCCGTCGCGGTGGCGGAGCGAGGCGAGCGCGAGAAGGATCCGGGCCCGCTCGTTCGGCGCGCGAAGCCCGTCTTTCGAGCGGAGAGCCATCCGGTAGAGGTCGCCCGCCTCGCGCACGAGAGAGAGCTCCTCCATTCCGGCCGCCGCGCGAAGAAGCGCGCGCGCCGCCCCCGCGCGGTTTCCCGCGCGCTCCCAGTGGTGCGCCGCATCGAAATGCGCCGCCGGTCCCGCATCCCCCGCGCTCGTCTCGGCCAGCCTCGCCGCCGCGCGGTGCAAGACGCGCCTCCTCCCCGCGGGGAGAAGAGCCGCGAGCCTCTCGCGCAGGCTCTCCGAGAAGGGGGCGTACGCGTCGCCGGCCGGCGCTTGTTCCCTGCGGACGAGACGCCTCTCGAGGAGCGGCGCGGCGAGCATCGGGAAGTCGTGCGGGCGGATCGAGAGAAGCCGCTCGAAGAAGCGCGCCTCGCGCGGGCCGGCCGGTAGCGCGATCGCCCCCGCGAGTTCACGGGAGCCTACGGAGAGCCCTTCCACCGGGATCCTCCGCGCCCTCTCCGCTTGAACGGCGGAAGGAGCGGGCGGGGACCCGTGCAGGTGGAGCGTCCCCCGCCTCTTGCGGATCGTCCCGCGCGCCGCCCACTCCCGGACGAGCGCCTCCAGCCTGGCCGGGTTCCCCTCGGAGAAGCGGGTCGCCGCCTCGAGAAGATCGGGTGCGATCGCGCCGCCGCCGAATGCTCCCTCGATCCACGCGGCAATCTCTTCGTGTGTGAAGGGATCGGTCCGCTCGATCCGCGCGAGACGCCCAGGCTCGAGCCCCGCGAAGAGAGGGCCCGGCTCGCTCCCCGCTTCCCGCGCGAGGAGATATCGGGCCGGAAGCGCGCGCCCCCTCTCGATGAGGAAGAGAAGGAATCGAGAGGAGATCTCGTCGAGGCGGTCCGCGTCGTCGATCACGACGAGAACCGGCGGCGATCCGTCCCTTGAAAGCCGCCGGAGATCCTCCTCGAAGAGGGCGCGGAGCTTGCGGAAGAGACGCGTTTCCTCTCGGGCTCCCGCGGCGAGTGGGGAGAGTCCCGCGTCCCCTCTTCGCGCCGGCGCGAGCGGGCCGAGCGCGAGGGAGCGCCCGGAAAGAGCTGCGAAGAGCTTCTCCACGCCGGCGAACGGATGCGCCTCTCCTGATTCGGTCCCCGCCGCCGCGACGACCGGGCGACCCTCGATGCGAAGCTCCCCCACCAGGCGCCGGAGAAAGCGCGTCCTTCCCGAACCGGGATCGCCTGCGATCACGAGAGAAGGCCGCTCGTCCTCCGCGAGCCACGCGCGGACGCGCGCTTCCAGATCCTTCCTTCGCACGTTCGGCGCCACAGGGGCGAGCGCGGCGGTCTTTCGCTTCCGCCCGAGGCCGGCCTCCGCGAGAAACTCCTCGATCGAGGAAGGACGATCCGACGGCTCCTTTTCCAGAAGCCGAGCGATCGCTTTCCACAGAAGGTCGGGGAAGGGAGAGGCGGCGGGGAGAAGACGCCGCGCGTCGGTTGTGAGGTGCGCGCGTGCGAGATCGGCGGCGCTCCCCTCGAAGAGCGGGCGCCCCGCGAGGATCTCGTAGAGGGTTGCGCCAAGCGCATAGAGGTCCGCCCGGTGATCCGGATCGTCCCCGCGGATCGCCTCCGGCGCCAGATACGCGGGCGTTCCGACGAGAATCCCGAACGTCCCCTCGCGGCGGAACGCGAGCGGGAGGAGATCGGTCCAGCAAAGATCGAGGATCTCTTCTCCGTCCGCTCGAAAGAGGAGGTTCCCCGGCTTGATGTCGCCGTGAACCTGCCCCCGCTCGTGAAGGAACGCGATCGGCTCGGCGAGACGCTTCACGAACGGCGCCGTGCGCACGTTCGGCGCGCGGAGCATCCACCGGCGCGGATCGGTCCCCTCGACGAAGGGAGAGACCGCGTAGAGCGAACCGTCGGCGATCCGCCCCGATTCGAGGATCGGCGCGATCCCCCGGTGGGCAAGATCCGTTCGAAGGCGGACATCGTCGAGGAAGAGGTTGCGGATCCGCTCGGGAGTTTCCGGCGCGACGGTCTTCACGACGACGGTCGCGCCGCCCTGCGCCGCGCGCGCGACGGCGACCCGCGTGCCGCCTTTCTCCTTGAGCACGCGCTCTTCTTCGTATCCGCGAGGGAGCATGGGGTTGTCCTGCCGGCGGAAGACGAGAAAAGCCCGCCCGCCCTTCTTACTTCGATGTGGATCGTACCACAAGGACGTGCATCTCGTCATCGGATCGCGGTTCGCGCGCCGGGTCCGAGCGACCCGGACGGGTTTCGCCGCGAGAACGCCCTTGACAAACCGGACCCTCCCATGCTGATATATGGATCCGGAGGTCCGGAATGCTCAGCCAAACGTCCCAGCACGCGATACGAGCGCTCGTCCATCTCGCACGCGAGGGGAGAGAGCGGCCGCTTCTTCTTCGCGATCTCGCCGAGCGCGCGCAGGTCCCCCCGAGCTACCTCTCGAAGATCCTCGCCACGCTGACCCGCGCGGGGATCCTGGAGGCGACGCGGGGGCTTCACGGGGGCTACCGGATGCGCCGTTCTCCGAGCCGCATTACCGTCCGCCGGCTCGCGGAGCTCTTCGAGGGGAACCTCTCCCACGAGACGTGCCTCCTCGGCCTTCCGCATCCGTGCCGGGACTGTGCCGACTGCCCCGTGCACAAGGATTGGGAGCCGCTCCGCGCCGCATGCCTCGCGTTTCTCGATCGAACGACCCTCGCCCGCCTGGCCGAAGCGGTCCCGGAAAGCCCGAGAACCGTGAGGTGCTCGGGCGCGGCGAAGAGGAACACGCGCGAATGAAGAGGAGAACATAAGCTTGATCGCGTCTCCCCGTCTCGCGGTCTCGGTCCCGGATGAGGGCTACCACCGCCGCCTGATCTCCTGCCAGCAGGCATGCCCGGTCCGCACCGACGCGCGCGGCTACGTCCGAGCGATCGCGCGCGGCGACTTCGAGGAGGCGTACCTCATCGCGCGGGGGCCGAACCCCTTCGCGTCGATCTGCGGAAGGATCTGCGGAGCGCCGTGCGAGGCGGCCTGCCGGCGAGGGACGATCCCTCGCCTCGGCCCGGACAGCGAGTTCCTCGGGGACGACCGCCCGATCGCGATCCGCGCGCTGAAGCGCTTCGCGTGCGAGAGAGCCGGGATCGATGTCCGCCCCTCCGACGCGGTGTGGGAGCCGCTCCGAAACTTCGTACCCAAAGTATCGGCCGGACCGGAGGAGGTCGCCGGCCTTCTTCGCGCCTCCCTCTCGCGGGAGATCGAGCCGGCCTCCGGGGAGAAGGTCGCGATCGTCGGCGCCGGCCCGGCCGGCCTCTCCGCCGCGCACGACCTCGCCCTTCTCGGGTTTCGCCCGGTCGTCTACGAGAGGGAGCCGGTTCCGGCCGGGATGCTCTTCGTCGGCGTCCCCGAGTACCGGCTTCCGCGCGAGCTGATCCGCCGCGAGGTGGCGATGATCGAGGCGATCGGCGTGGAGATCCGAACGGGCACCGGCGTCGGCGATGACGTCTCCTTTCGCGCGCTCCGCGCGGAGCACGCCGCGGTCCTCCTCGCGGTCGGCGCGAAACGGTCGCGTGCGCTCGGCCTTCCCGGCGAGGGGGGTCCCGGCGTCTTCGGAGGGGTCGATCTCCTTCGCGCGGCCGCGCTCGGCGAGCCCTTCCCGATCAGGCGCGAGGTCGTCGTGATCGGCGGGGGGAACGTCGCCTACGACGTCGCGCGCACGGTCCTCCGCCAGGCGGCCTTCGATGCCGCGCGCACCGCGATGCGCCTTCCCGGGCAGCGACGCGTCCGCCTCGTCTCGCTCGAGACCCTCGAGGAGATGCCGGCCGACACGGTCGAGATCCGCGAGGGGGATGAAGAGGGGATCGAGCGGATGAACGGATGGGGTCCGGTCTCGATCGAGCGCGAGGGGGCGGACGTCCGCGCGGTCGTCTTTCGCCGGTGCGTCCGCGTCTACGACGACGAGCGCCGCTTCGCCCCGGTCTTCGACGACGCGGAGAGGATCACCGTCCCGTGCGACACGGTCCTTCTCGCCGTCGGTCAGGCAACCGATCTTTCGTTTCTCGCGGACGGCGGCGGGGACGTCGAGGAGGCGCTCCCCGGATGGCCGAAGGTCGATCCCGAAACGCTCGCGACGACCGCGCCCGGCGTCTTCGTCGCCGGGGATCTCGCGCACGGCACGCGGCTTCTCATCGACGCGGTCGCCTCCGGCAAGAAAGCGGCTCGCTCGATCTACCGGCACATCACCGGCCGCGCGATCGATCACGAGATCGTCGAGACGCATCTCGTGCTCGACCGCTATCGCCGCGAGTCCGGCTACGAGGCGATCCGCCGGGTGGAGATCCCCGCGGCGGAGCCCGAGGAGAGGCTGCGCGATCCGCGCGCGCCCGTCGAGATCGGCTACGACCGCCCCCTCGCGGAGCGGGAGGCTTCTCGCTGCCTCGACTGCGGCGTCACCCCGGTCTTCGACGGAACGCGCTGCGTTCTCTGCGGCGGGTGCGTCGATGTCTGTCCGACCCTCTGCCTCAAGCTGGTTTCGCTGGGCTCGATCGAGCCGACGCCGGATCTCGCGGCCGCGATCGCCGGCACGCTCGGGCCCGGCGCCGAGACATCCCGACACTCCGCGATCTTGAAGGATGAAGAGCGTTGCATCCGGTGCGCGCACTGCGCGATGCGCTGCCCGGTCGACGCGATCACGATGGAGCGCGCGGCCTTCGAGGCCCGGTGGAGGTGCGCATGATCACGAATCCGAAGGACTCGGCCGCCGCGCGCTCGCGGCTCGATCCCGAACCGATCCCGCGCCGAGACTTCCTCGGCCTCGCCGCCGTGTGGGCGGCCGCGACGGCGGCGCTCTTCGCCCTCGGCGGCATCCTCCGCCTCCCGAAGGCGGCGGTCCTCCCCTCGCCGTCGAAGAAATTCCGCGTCGTCCTTCCCGAAACGCTCCCCGAGGGGGAGGCGTTTCTTCCTCCCCGCCGCTCGGTCGCGCTCTTCCGCGACGCGGAAGGGGTCTTTGCGGTCTCAACGATCTGCACGCACCTCGGGTGCATCGTGAAGGCGGAGGCGGACGGCTTCCACTGCCCCTGCCACGGATCCGCCTTCGCGAAGGACGGCGCCGTCCTCCGCGGGCCCGCGCCGAAGGCGCTTCCGTGGCTCGCGGTGACGCGCGAGGGGAGCGGGATCTACGTCGTGGACGAGGGGAAGACGGTCCCGCTGGGAACGAGGGCCGAGGCATGAGCGCAGACGAGCGCGCGCACGGGATGAATCGTTTCCTCGAGAACCTGCGCGCGGCTCCGCGTCTCTTCCGGGAGACCGTCTTCCGCTCCGGCCGTCCGGAAACCGACCGGGCGCGCTCTTCCTTCGTCTTCGGAAGCGTCTTCCTTCATCTTCATTCGGTGCGCGTTCACCGGTGGAGTCTTCGCTGGACCACGACCCTCGGCCTCGGCATCGTCACGCTCTCCGCGTTCGTCATCGCCTCGATCACAGGCGTTCTTCTCATGTTCTATTACAAGCCGTACCCGGATGTCGCGTACGAGACGATCAAGGACATCCACTTCGTCGTTCCGACCGGACGGTTTATCCGGAACATCCATCGGTGGTCGGCGCACGTGATGGTCGTCTCGGTCCTTCTCCACATGGCGCGCGTCTTCTACACCGCGGCCTACCGCGCCCCGCGCGAGTTCAACTGGGTGATCGGAATGCTCCTCCTCGCGACCACCCTCGGGCTCTCCTTCACCGGCTATCTCCTCCCGTGGGATCAGCTCGCGTATTGGGCGATCACGATCGGCGCGAACATCGCCTCCTCGCCGCGCGAGATCACCGATGCGCTCGGGATCACGCGCTTCTTCGATCCGGGGGGGCTGCAAAAGCTCCTTCTCCTCGGCTCCGAGGAGGTCGGCGCGGAATCGCTGATCCGTTTCTACCTGCTTCACGTGATGGTGCTTCCCATCGTTCTTCTTGCGCTTCTGTCGGTCCACTTCTGGCGCATCCGCAAGGACGGCGGCCTTGCGCGCCCGGACGACGCCGACACCAAGCTCGGTCCGCCCGATCGATCGACCTATCCGGTCTTCACGGAGGCGCCGGAGAAGACGTATCACCTCGCGGCGATCGTGCGCGGGAAGAGCCCGCACGTCGGGCGGGGCCCCGAGAAGACGCTCCCCTCGATGCCGCATCTTTTCACTGCTGAAGTAGGTGTGCTTCTTCTCACGGCAGCGCTCTGTATCCTCCTTGCGATCGTCGCCGACGCGCCGCTCAAGGAGCTCGCGAACCCGGCGGTGCCGGAGAACCCGGCCAAGGCGCCGTGGTACTTCCTCGGTCTTCAGGAGCTCGTGTCGCACTCGGCGTTCATGGGCGGGATCGGGATCCCGATGATCGTGATCCTCGGGCTCTCGCTGATTCCGTATCTCGACCGGGAGACGGCGGGGACCGGCGTCTGGTTCGGCGGACCGGGCGGGGCGGGGCTCGCCGGCTTCTCCGCGCTCTTCGCACTCGCGGCGACGATCGGAATCGAAGCGCTCGTGATTCGCTTCGGGTGGCTTCGCCAATGGTGGCCCGAATGCCCGCAGCTTCTCATCACGCTCGTGAACCCGGGGACGATCCTCACGGTCGTCTACGCGCTCTACTCGATCGGACTCGTGCGGCGCTACGACAGCACGCGGGCCGGAGCGCTCGGCCTCTTCACGTGCTTCGCGATCGGGTTCATCGTTCTGACCGTGATCGGGGTCCACTTCCGCGGGCCGAACTGGGACTTCTACTGGTCCCCGTCCGACTGGCCGAGGCACTAGCGATGCGCGCGAACAAGATCCTTCTTCTCGCGGCGTCTCTCGCAACCCTCGCGTTCCTCGTCTGGGCCGCCGCGGAAGAGAACCTCCTCCGCGATTGGCGAGAGCATCAGAAGCGCTATCGTTCGATGCTCCCCGAGGACGCGCGGGGAGAGTTCAGGGTCCAGCTCCGGCAGATCGTCGTTCCCGCGCTCCGAACGACCGACCGATGCGTCACCTGCCACGTCGGGATGGCGCCCGGCGAGCCGGGGATCGCGGGGGACCCGCTCTTCGCGCCGCATCCGGACGTCGTGCACGACCCGGCCGAGTACGGGTGCGTCGTCTGTCACGGCGGACAAGGTCTCGCGACGGAAGAGGCGGACGCGCACGGAACCGCGCCGCATTGGCCCGCGCCGATGATCCCGCGCCGCTACGCGCACGCCGGATGCGGGAGCTGCCATACGCATCTCGCGGTCCCGAGCATCGATCGTTTCGAGCGCGGGAAGCGGCTCTTCGAGCGGCTCGACTGCCTCGCCTGCCACGCGATGGACGGCCGCGGGGGGACGATCCGTCCGGGTGGGGCGGCGGGGATCGCCGCGCCCGATCTCTCCCGGGCCGACGCGTCCGGAACCGACGAATCTTGGTACCTCAAGCACCTCGCGGCCCACGAGGAAGCCGCGGACGGTCCGTGGCGCGCCTCCTTCGGGCCGATCGCCGAAGAGGATCGCGAGGCGATCGAGACGTACCTCGCCTCGCGCGTCAGCGCGCCGGGTCTCGTCGAGGCGAAGGCGCTCTTTCACTCGCTCGGATGCCGCGGTTGCCACAAGGTCGGCGGCGTCGGGGGGGACGACGGCCCCGACCTCACGCAGGCGGGAGAGCGCGACCCGGGGCAGACCGACTTCTCTGCGGTCGAAGGCGCGCGCGACCTCGCGGCCTGGTTCGCGGAGCACTTGCGCGCCCCCGCCTCGGTCGTTCCGGAATCGCAGATGCCGGCGCTCGGTCTTTCGGAGGAAGAGATCGATCGCCTCGTCTTCTTCACCTTCTCCCTTCGCCGGAGCCCTTTCCCGGAAGCGTACTGGCCGATCGATCGGATCCGCGCGGAGCGCTTCGGCGAGCGCGAGTTCGCCGGCGACGGCGCGACGCTCTACGGGACCTTCTGCGCCGCCTGTCACGGAGATCGAGGCCAGGGGATGCGCTACGCCGGGATGCTTCCCTTCCCCGCGATCGCGAACGAAGATTTCCTTTCGATCGCAAGCGACTCATTGATTCGTCAAACGATCCGGCGCGGGCGCGCCGGGCGGCGGATGCCGGCCTGGGGAGACGCCGAAGGGGGGCTTCGCCCGGTCGAGATTGAGCGGATCGTCCGGCACCTCCGCGATCTCGGGGGAGTCGAGGCGCCGGAGGAGACGGGGCCCGCGCGCTGGGCGAAGGGGGACGCGGCGGAAGGAGCGCGCCTCTACTCCGCTTCGTGCGCCGGCTGCCACGGCGGAACCGGCGCCGGCGCCGAGGGGCCTTCCCTCGCCGACCCGGTCCTTCTCGGATCTGCGACTGACACGTACCTCGCGGAGACGATCGCGCGCGGAAGACGCGGGACAACGATGGAGGCGTTCGCGCGTCCCTCGACCACGCGCCCCGCCTACTCGCGAGAAGAAATCGAATCGATCGTGACGTTTCTACGAACTTGGGAGAAGAGATCATGACGGCGAATCGAGACATCACGCGGAGACGTTTCTTGCAGGCGAGCGCCGCGGCCGGGCTCGGCGCCTTCGTCGCGTCCGCCACGCGCGCATGGGGCTTGGACGCGATCGACAATCCCCTCGCCCATTATCCGGACCGCGGGTGGGAGGAAGCCTATCGCGATCTCTGGCGGTACGACTCGACCTTCACGTTTCTATGCGCGCCGAACGACACGCACAATTGTCTTCTCAACGCGTACGTCCGCTCCGGGGTCGTCGTACGAATCGGCCCGACGATGAAGTACGGCCTCGCGCGCGATCTCGACGGGAACGGATCCTCGCACCGGTGGGATCCGCGCGTTTGCCAGAAGGGTCTCGCCCTCACGCGCCGCTTCTACGGCGACCGCCGCCTTCGCCACCCGATGGTGCGCGCTGGTTTTCGCCGGTGGGTCGAGGCCGGCTTCCCGCGCGGCGCCGACGGCCGCCCGCCGACCGAATACATGAACCGCGGGCGAGACAAATGGGAACGGACGACGCACGCGGAGGCGGCCGCCCTCGCCGCCGCAGCGCTCGCGAACATCGCCGAAACATATTCGGGCGAGCGCGGAGTGGAGCGTCTCCGCGCGCAGCGTTATGAGGAAGAGATGATCGCCGCGACGAAGGGGGCCGGAACGCAGACGCTCAAGTTCCGAGGCGGGATGCCCCTTCTCGGAATCACGCGCGTCTTCGGCCTGTACCGCTTCGCGAACTCGATGGCCCTGCTCGACGCGAAGATCCGCGGCGTCTCACCCGACCAGGCGCTCGGGGGGCGCGGTTTCGACAACTACTCGTGGCACACCGACCTTCCGCCCGGACACCCGATGGTGACCGGACAGCAGACGGTCGAGTTCGATCTCTCCGCGGTGGAGCATGCGCGCATGGTCGTCGTGTGGGGGATGAATTGGGTCACAACGAAAATGCCGGACGCGCACTGGCTCACCGAAGCGCGTCTCCAGGGGACGAAGGTCGTCGTGATCGCGTGCGAGTACTCCTCGACCAGCTCGAAAGCGGACGAGGCGATCGTCGTCCGCCCCGGAACGACGCCCGCGCTCGCGCTCGGCCTCGCCCACGTCGTCCTTCGCGACAAGATCTACGACGCCGACTACGTCCGTCGATGGACCGATCTTCCGATTCTCGTTCGAACGGACACGCTCAAGTACCTCCGCGCCGCCGATGTGTTCGGCGGCTCCCCCGCGGATCTCGGCAACCAGACGCGCGTGCTCGGAGCGAACGAGAAGGCGCCAGCCCCCGGCGCGCAGCGCGACATGCTGATCCCCGAGGCGATGCGGAAGGAGTGGGGCGACTTCGTCTGGTGGGACACGCGCGCGGGCGCTCCTCGAGCTCTCACGCGCGACGAGGTCGGCCGGCTCTCGGGAGTCGGCGAGCCGCTTCTCGAGGGGTCGGTCGACGTTCGGCTCACGAACGGATCGACCGTTCGATGCCGGAGCGTCTTCGATCTCGTCCGCGAGTACGCCGCCCACTTCGATCCGAAGACGGTCGAGGAGATGACGTGGGCACCGGCCGCATCGGTCGAACGGCTCGCGGGCGAGATCGCCGCGCATCGGGGCGAGACCCTCTTCGCGGTCGGGATGGGGCCGAACCAGTTCTTCAACAACGACAACAAGGATCGCGCGCAGTTCCTGCTCGCCGCGCTTACCGCAAACGTCGGGCGGATCGCGGGGAACATCGGATCGTACGCGGGGGACTACCGGGTCGCCCTCTTCAACGGAGCCGGGCAGTACATCAACGAGAACCCATTCGATCTCGAGCTCGATCCGGAGAAGCCCGCGCGCGTGAAGCAATACTGGAAACCGGAGTCGGCGCACTACTACAACCACGAGGATCACCCCCTCCGCGTCGGAAAGAGACTCCTCACGGGATCGACTCACATGCCGGCCCCGACGAAGTCGCTCTGGTTCGCGAACTCGAACTCGATCCTCGGGAACGTGAAGTGGCATTACAACACGGTCGTCCACGTTCTCCCGAAGATCGAGATGATCGCAGTGAACGAATGGTGGTGGTCCACTTCGTGCGAGTGGGCAGACATCGTCTTCGCCGTCGACTCGTGGGCGGAGCTGAAGCACCCGGACATAACCGCCTCGGTCACGAACCCGTTTCTCAACGTCTTCCCGCGGACCCCTCTCGCGCGCCTCTTCGACACGATCGGCGACATCGAGGTGTACGCCCTCGTCGGCGAGAAGCTCGCCGAGAGGACCGGCGACCGTCGCTTCGCGGACTCTTGGAAGTTCGTGCGCGAGATGCGCGCCGACGCGTACCTCCAGAGAGTTCTCGACCACTCGTCGAACACGAAGGGATACCGGATCGCGGATCTCGAAGCGAAGGCGAAGGACGGAATCCCCGCCCTTATGATGAACCGGACTTATCCGAAGGCGGTCGGGTACGAGCAGACCGCCGACTCCCGCCCCTGGTTCACGAAGACCGGGCGCCTCGAGTTCTACCGCGAGGAAGACGAGTTCATCGAGGCGGGCGAGAACCTCCCGGTCCACCGCGAGCCGATCGACTCGACCTTCTACGAGCCGAACGTGATCGTCGGGCCGGAGCACGAGGCGTTCCGCCACGCGGGTCCGGGCGACTACGGCGTCGAGGAGAGCGATCTCTCCTGCGAGGTGCGGCAGGGGAGAAACGTGCGAAGAACCTGGGCCGAAACGAAAGCGACCGCGCACCCGCTCGCGAAGGATGGTTATCGGTTCATCTTTCACACTCCGAAGTACCGTCACGGCGCCCACACGACGCCGATCGACACGGACATCGTCTCGATCCTGTTCGGGCCCTTCGGCGACATCTACCGGCACGACAAGCGCGCCCCGTGGGTGTCGGAGGGATACGTCGACATTCATCCGGACGACGCCCGGGCGCTTCGGATCGAGGACGGCGACTACGTCTGGATCGATTCCGATCCGTCCGACCGCCCGTTCCGCGGCTGGCAGAAGAACGCGGCCGACTACAAGTTCGCGCGCCTTTTCTGCCGCGCGCGGTACTACCCGGGGACGCCGCGCGGCGTGACCCGCATGTGGTTCAACATGTACGGCGCGACGCCCGGTTCGGTCGAGGGACAGGAGACGCGCGCGGACGGCCTCGCGCGGAACCCGCGCACGAACTACCAGGCGATGTTCCGCTCCGGCTCGCACCAGTCGGCGACGCGGGGATGGTTGAAGCCGACCTTGATGACCGACTCGCTCGTGCGGAAGGGGCTCTTCGGCCAGGAGATCGGAAAGGGCTTCCTCCCCGACGTCCACTGCCCCACGGGGGCGCCGCGCGAGGCGATCGTTCGGATCGAGCGCGCGGAGCCCGGGGGGATCGGCGGCGCGGGGCTCTGGCGGCCGGCGGCGGAGGGGCTCCGGCCCCGATATGAAACCGAAGGGATGAAACGCTATCTCGCGGGCGCCTTCGCGGAGCGAGCGGAGCGGAAGGGAGGGAGAGAGTAATGGCGCGCGTTCGGAATTGGCAGATCGGGAGGGAGATGTCCTACTGGTATCCCGAGTCGCGCCCGAAGAAGCAGTTCGCGGCTGTTTTCGACATCAACAAATGCATCGCGTGCCAGACGTGCACGCTCGCCTGCAAGACGACCTGGACCTCGGGGAAGGGCCAGGAGTACATGCTCTGGAACAACGTCGAGTCGAAGCCGTACGGGTTCTATCCGCTCGCCTGGGACGTCCGGCTTCTCGAGGCGCTCGGCCGGCAAACGTGGGAAGGTCGGACGTACGCCGGGCGCACGATCTTCGAGGCAGCGCCGGCGGGGGAACGGGCGCTCGGATGGAGGCCGGACGATCTCGACTACGCGAGCCCCAACGTCGGCGAGGACGATTGCGCGGGGATGATCGAGAACGGCGCCGATCTCTCCGTTCCGCACGCGGCGTGGTTCTACTACCTCGCGCGCATCTGCAACCACTGCACCTACCCCGCATGTCTCGCCTCCTGCCCGCGCGGATCGATCTACAAACGCCCCGAGGACGGGATCGTGCTCGTTGATCAAAGCCGATGCCGCGGATACCGGGAGTGCGTGAAGGCGTGCCCGTACAAGAAGGTCTTCTACAATCCGATGACGGGAACCTCGGAAAAGTGCATCGCGTGCTTTCCGAAGATCGAGACCGGGGAGCAGCCGCAGTGCTTCGTGAGCTGCATCGGAAAGATCCGGATGGCCGGATGGATCTCGGCCCCCGAGGCCGCGCGCGAGGAGAATCCGATCGACTATCTCGTTCATATGCGAAGAATCGCGCTCCCGCTCTTTCCGCAACTCGGGCTCGAATCGAACGTGTACTACATCCCGCCGGTACACGTGCCTCTTCCGTTCCTCGAGCAGATGTTCGGACCCGGCGCGGGAGCGGCGGTCGAAACCTACCGCGCCGCGGCGAGCGATTCCGACCTCGCCGGGCTTCTCTGTCTCTTCGGCTCGAGCCCGCGAGTGATGCCGAGATGGAAACGGTCGGGGAGCTTCGTGCTCGGGCTCGACGAAGACGGGCGCGAGATCGTCCGCGTGCCGCTCCGCGAGCCGGTTCACGTGCGGGCCGCCTTCGACGCAGCGCGCGGCGTCGCGCGCACGAACGTGCCGTAGGAGGAGGATGATGCGGAAAATATTGAAGTATGGAGCCGCCGTTGCTCTCCCGGGGCTTCTTCTCTTCTCCTGCGGAGAGCGCGACGCCGCGCCGACGAGCGAGGTCGTCGCGGCGCGCGTTTCTCATGTCACAGAAGACCCGACGGACGCGGCGTGGAAGAACGTCCCCGCCTTTCGCGCCGACTTGATCCTCCAGGATCTCGTCGAGCCGCGGCTTCTCGTTCCGTCGACGGCGAGCGTGGAGGTCCGCGCGATGACCGACGGAAGCTGGATCGCGTTTCGTCTCGCGTGGAGCGACTCGACGGCCGACGATCTTCCGGGATCCGCGCGCTTTTCGGACGCGTGCGCGGTGCAGTTCCCGGCAGCGACGGGGCCCGATCTTCCCGCGCCGCAGATGGGCGAGGCGGACCGCGCGGTCGAGATCGCGTACTGGCGCGCCTCGTGGCAGGCGAGCGTGAACGGACGACCGGACGAGATCCGATCCCTCTACCCGAACGCGCATCCGGATCACTATCCGTTCGAAGCGACGTCACTCGCGCCCGGGTCGGAGGTTGCGAGAGAAGCCGAGCTTCGCTACGCGCCCGCGCGCGCGCTCGAGAACCCGATGGAGGGGCCCCGGGAGCGCGCCGTCGAGGACCTCGTCGCGGATGGGCCCGGCACTCTTCGGAGCGCGGCGGAGAAACGAGCGACCGGCTCCGGAGTGCGCACGGAGATCGGATGGGCGGTCGTGATCGCGCGACCGGCGCCCGCCGGGTTCGCCGATCGAGGACGCGGCACGATCGCCTTCGCGGTATGGGACGGAGCGAGAGACGAGACCGGATCGCGGAAGATGCGCACCGGTTGGGTTTCGCTCGTGCTTCGGGAGACGCCGTGAACGGGACGCATGATTCGAAACGCGCCCTCCTCAACGCGGCCGCCTGGCGCCTCGCGTCGGCTCTCTTCGAGCGACCGAAGCGAGGTTGGAGCGAGGAAATCGCATCGCTCGCGGGGGAGATCGACGACCCCGATCTTCGACGAGCGGCGCGCGAAGCGGAGGGAGCGACCGAGGGTCTCTACCTCGCGCTCCTCGGACCGGGCGGTCCGGTCTCGCCGCGAGAGATCGCCTATCGGCCGCTTGAGGACCCGGCGTGTGTTCTCGCGGATCTCACCGCCGCGTACGAAGCGTTCGCGTACAAGCCGGCGGCGGAGGATCCGATCGATCACATCGCGGTGGAGGCCGGGTTCGCCGGTTACTTAACTCTAAAAGCATCGTACGCCCGCGCGCTCTCCGACGAGGAAGCGGCTTCCGTGACGGAAGAAGCGCTCGCGGGATTCCTGCGGGAGCATCTCGATCCCTTCGCGCGCTCCCTCGCCGAGCGCCTCGCCGGGAGCGGAACGTATCTCGAGAAGGCCGCGCGGGCGCTCGCCGCGCGCGCCGCGCGGGAGCGTCCCGTGGCGCCGGACGCCGAGAGGAGTCCCCGCCCTTGAGCGAACCCGCGAACGCGCACCTCGAGTCGAGACCGATCCTCGGGGGCATTCTGATCGGCGGGCGAAGCGTCCGCATGGGCCGCCCGAAGCATCTCTTTCGATGGAACGGGCGCTCGTTCCTCGAGCACGTCGTCGAGGCAATGAGGCCGCACGCGCAGGAGATCGTTCTCCTCGGCGAGGGGGAGATCCCTCCCGAGTGCGCGGGGCTCGCGCGTCTTTCGGATGCGGCCGGCGCCGAGGGTCCGATCGCGGGGATCCTCTCCGCGCTCCGCTCGAACCCCGAGGCCGCGTGGGTGATCGCTCCTTGCGATCTCCCTCTCCTCACCGCGCGCGCGGTCGGATGGCTCCTCGAAGAGAGAAGCCCCGAACGATGGGTGGTTCTTCCCGTGAACGCGGCCGGACGGGCCGAACCGCTCGCGGCGGTCTACGAACCGGAGGCGGCGGCGCTCGTCGAGCGCGCGATCCGCTCCGGACGCTCGGCGCCGCGCGTGCTCGCCGAGGATCGGCGCGTGCACACGCCCCTCATCCCCCCCAAGCTCGCGCGCGCGTTCCGCGACATCGACACGCCCGAGGATCTCGCCGCGCTCGGGTGAGCCGCGCCCATTCGGGTCGGGGAATTCCTTCCTCCATCAAGAATCTCTCTCATCCGAACGGCGCCTCGGGCGGAGGTCCGTTCGGGGGGAAACGGAACAGGTTCGAAGGGGCTTTCTTCGGCGGATCCCCGCGAAGAAATCGCCGGCCTTGGTCGTCCTCTTCCCCCTGCAGGGTTCCTCGCGGGATGCCGAAAAGGAGAGAAGGAGGGGAAGACCGTATGGATCGAGAAGAGCGCGAGCCCGCCGTGACCGATCGAACTGGAAAAGAGAGCGAAGAGACGATGACCGGCGGCTCCCTGTCGCAGGGAGACGAGAGAGAAGCGGGGAGGTTGTGCTCGCGAGGCACGTCCTGCGACGACCGCCTCCGCGCGATCTTCGAAGCGTCGGCGGACGGGATCGCTCTTCTCGATCCTTCCGGGGCCATCGTCGAGATGAACCGATCGGCATGCCGGTTGCTCGGCTTCGGCTCGCCCGAGGAGATCATCTCCACCTCCCCCTCTGCGTTCGACCTCGTCGTTCCCGAGGAGAGGCACCGAGTGATCGCGGAGTTCGCGCGGACCGTGAGGGACGAGATCGTGAGGGGCGTCCGGCTTCGGGTTCGGCGGCGCGACGGCTCCCCGTTCGAAGCCGAGTGGAGCGGGGCGGTTCAGAGGGACAAGAACGGCCGGAAGAATGGAGTCGTCTTTGTCTTTCGGGATATCAGCGATCGCGCGCGCGCGGAGAGCGCGCTCACCGAGTCGGAAGAGACGTATCGCTCGATCTTTCGCTCGGCGAACGACGCGATCTTCGTCCACGACGCCGAAACCGGCGCGATTCTCGACGTCAATGAGAAGACCGTCGAGCTTTTCGGTTGGTCCGCCGACGAGATCCTCGCCCTACAGGTCGTCGACCTGAGCTCCGGAGAACCGCCCTACACGCAGGAGGAAGCGAAGAAGAAGGTTCGTGCGGCCGCCGCCGGGGAGCCGCAGATCTTCGAGTGGCGATCCAAGAAGAAGAGCGGGGAGTTCTTCTGGGCGGAAGTGAACCTGAAGCAAGCGACGATCCGGGGGAAGCCCCGGATTCTCGCGCTCGTTCGCGACATCACGGATCGAAAGCGCTCAGAGGAAGAGCGGCGGCGGACGGAAAGGCTGCTCAGGGATTTCATGGACCACTCCCCCACGTTCTTCTGGGCGAAGGATCTCCGCGGAAGGCTCACGATGGCGAACCAGGCGGTCGCGGATCTCTTCCGTCGGAGCCCGGAGGAACTCGTCGGCCTGACGGCGCGGGATCTCTTCCCAGCGAATTCGAAGCTGGTCGCGGAAATGGAAGAACAGGACCTTCGCGTCGTGGAGACCGGAGAAGCCCTCTCGCTCGAGGAGAGCGTTGTTCTCGGAGAAGCGGAGCGCCGCGTCTTGATCTGGAAGTTCCCGCTCCGCGACGCCGAGGGAGCCCTCGCGGGGATCGGCGCGGCGGGGCTGGACGTCACGGAGCAGAGAGAACTCGAGGAGCGGCTCCGGCAGTCGCAGAAGCTGGAGGCGATCGGGACGTTCGCCGGAGGGATCGCTCACGACTTCAACAACATCATCTACTCGATTCTCGGGTTCACCGAGCTCGCGATGGACCATACGGAAAAGGGGAGCCGGCCGTTCCGCTGTCTCGAACAAGTGCGCGAGGCCGGGGCCCGGGCGAGCGACCTCGTCGCGCAGATTCTCGAGTTCAGCAGGACGCGGGAGACGGAGCGAACTCCCTTGCGGCTTCAACGGATGATCCACGAAGCGCTTCGTCTCGCCGAAGGGAGCCGTCCTCCCCGGGTCGAGGTGCGAACGATGCTCGACCCGAATTGCGGCGAAGTGCTCGCCGATCCGACCGAGATCCACCAGGTGCTCCTCAACCTCGTCGCGAACGCTTTCCACGCGATGGGGGAGCGGGGCGGAACGCTGGCGATCCGGCTCGAGGAGTACTTCGCCGGCGGAGCCGGCGGTCCGCGGGGGGCGGGCCTCGATCACGGGAGCTATGCCCGCCTCACGGTCGAGGACACGGGACACGGGATGGACCCCTCGACGGTGCGGCGGATCTTCGAACCTTACTTTACGACGAAAGGAGTGGGCGAGGGGACCGGGCTCGGCCTCGCCACCGTTCACGGAATCGTGCGCGCGATGGGCGGCGCGATCTTCGTCGAGAGCGAGATCGGGCGCGGGACGCGGTTCGATGTCTATCTTCCGCTCGTCTCCGATGCGCCCGCGCGCGATCGGGAGACGGCGAACGACAAAGGGGAGGCGGAACGTGGCGCGCATACTGGTCGTGGATGACGACGAGCAGATCCGCACGATGCTCGTCATGACTCTCGAGGAAGCCGGCTACGAGGCGGACGAGGCCGCCGACGGAAGGGCCGCGATTCGCAAGCAGCGGGAGAAACCCGCGGACCTCGTGATCACGGACCTCATCATGCCGGAGAAGGAAGGACTGGAGACGATCATGGACCTCCGGAAGGAGTGGCCTTCGACCAAGATCATCGCGATCTCGGGGGGCGGAAGGGCCGTCCCGGGGGACTACCTCCTCCACGCGAGGCATCTCGGAGCGGCGCGGGTCTTTCGGAAGCCGATCGAGAGAAGCGAGCTGCTCGGGGCGGTCCGCGAGCTTCTCGGCGAAGGAGCGAGCCTTACGAAGGGACGGCGCTCCGTATGACCGCGCCCCCGAGAAGACGCTCGCCCCTGTAGAAGACGGCCGACTGCCCGGGAGTCACCGCGCGCTGCGGCTCCTCGAACAGGACCACGACCGATCCATCCGAGCCGCGGCGGGCGGACGCCGCGGCCGCCGCGTGCCGGGAGCGGATCTTCACCTCGATCCTCCCCTCGAAGACCTCGTTCTCGGAGACGAGAAGGTTTTCGTCCCCCGCGACCAGTCCGGACGCGTAGAGATCTCCCTCGGTCCCGAGGCGGACGCGGTTCTTTTGGATATCAACCTCCGTGACGTAAAGCCGCTCGCCCCCAGCGACGCCGAGCCCCTTCCGCTGCCCCACCGTATAGCGCGCCGCTCCCTCGTGCGTCCCGAGCCTCCGTCCTTCTCGATCGAGGATCTCTCCCTCGCGCTGAACACCGAGGAAGCCGGCGAGGTCCCCGCCGGGAAGGAAGCAGATGTCCTGGCTCTCCTCCTTGTCGGCGACGGAAAGACCGGCCCGCTCCGCGACGCGGCGCACCTCTTTCTTCAAGAGCCCTCCGAGCGGGAACGCGAGGGTGAATAGATCCGCCGCGCCGATCCCCCAGAGCACGTACGACTGGTCTTTCTCCCGGTCGCGCGCGCGAAGAATCGCCGGCCCGCCTTCCTCCTCAACGAGGCGCGCGTAGTGCCCGGTCGCGAGAAACGAAAACCCCGCCCTTCGCACCCGGGCGAGGAGGGCGCGGAAGCGGACCCTCCGATTACACTCGACGCACGGGTTCGGCGTGCGGCCGGCGAGGTACTCGCTCCGGAACGGCTCGATCACCTCCGAACGGAAGATCTCCTCGAAATCCCACACGTGGTGCGGGGTCCCGAGGCGGACGGCGACGGCGGCGGCGTCCTCGATCGCTTCGAGCGAGCAGCAGGAGCGGTCGCCTTCGAGATCGGGATGCTCCGACGCACAGAAGAGCTTCAGCGTGACGCCGGCGACGGAGCAGCCTCTTTCCTTGAGGAGTAAAGCGGCGACCGAGCTGTCGACGCCGCCGCTCATCGCGACCGCGACGCGCGCCCCCGGCGGGGGGAGAAGCTCCGTCACGGCGCTCCCTTCCCGCGGAGATCCCGCACGACGGAGGCGAGGCTCTCGACAAGACGATCGACATCCGCTTCGGTGTTCCTGAGGCCGAAGCCGATCCGAATCCCGCCGAGCGCGAGGGGGCGCGGGATTCCCATCGCGAGAAGAACCGGCGACGGCTCGGGCGATCCGGAGTGGCACGCGGATCCGGTCGAGATCTCGATGGCGAGACGGTCGAGCGCTTCCGCGACCGCGCCCCCCGAGACCCCCTCGATGAGGAGGTAGCTCGTGCCGGGGATTCTCGCCCGGCCGCGCCCGAGAGGGGTGACGCCGTCCAAGCGCCTTTCGATCGCGCGCTCGAAACGATCGCGCATCCCCAAGATCCGCCTCTCCTCCGCCTCGCGAGTGCGCATCGCGCATTCGAGAGCGACCGCAAGACCGACCGCGAGCGCGACGCTTTCCGTGCCGGGCCGCCTCCCCTTCTCCTGGCCGCCCCCGACGAGCACAGGCCGGAGCGGGACGCCCTCCCGGACGAGAAGCGCCGCGATTCCTTTCGGGCCGTAGATCTTGTGACCGACGATCGTGACGAGATCGAACGGGTCCTCGCGAAGGTCGATCGGGAGCTTCCCCGCGGTCTGCGCGGCGTCGGTGTGGAAAAGGACGCCGCGCGCGCGGCAGAGGCGCCCGACTTCCCTCACCGGCTGAAGGATCCCCGTCTCGTTCTGGCCGTGGATGAGCGAGGCGATCCTTGCGTCCGGGACAAGGGCCTCCGCGAACTCGTCCGGATCGACGGCGCCGTCTCCGCGGACCGGAACGCGCCGCGCCGCGAATCCTTCCTCCTCGAGAAGGCGCGCCGGTTCCTCGACGGCCGGATGTTCGATGTTTGAAAGAACGACGGTCCCGCGGCCGAGCGCGCGCGCTGCGCCGGAGAGCGCGAGGTTGTCCGCCTCGGTGCCGCTCCCCGTGAAGACGACCCCGCTCGCCTCCGCGCCGAAGAGGGCGGCGATCCGCTCCCGCGCCCCCTCGAGCGTCGCCCGCGCCTCTCTTCCGCTCGCGTACGGGCTGGACGGGTTCCCTCCCCAGCGCGCGAGCGCCTCGGTCATCGCCTCGACCACCTCCGGCCGCGCCGGAGTCGTGGCGTTATGATCGACATAGAGCCTGTTCATTGGGCACCTCGCTCAAAAGGCAACGCGGGCCGACCCGCCCGCGCGCACGAACCCTCTCTCCTCCCACACTTCACTCACTCGAAAGCCCGGGTTCCGCACTCGGTTCCGTCACGAGGACGCGGAGCGAGGGGCCGAGAGGCCGACTCGGACGAGCCGATCCCGGAGGCGTAGCCTGAGCTACGTCGAGGAATCGGCGACGGAGAGGAGGCTTCGCAGGCCGGGATCCGCGACCGCAGTAGGAAACGAGTGCGGAATCCGGGCTAGATTTCTTCCAGCTTTTCGTACTCTTCCCGTTCCTTCTTCTTCTTCTCGCGCTCGATCAGCTGGTCCTGACGCACGACCTCTCGCTTCGCGTATTCGGACCAGATCGGGTCGCCGAGCGAGGACGCTCGCTGGAATTTCTGCTTCGCCTGCTCGTACATCGCCTGCCGCTCGAGGATCCTCCCCCACACGCACCAACCGCGCGCGTTCTGCTCGTCGAGCTCGATCCCCTTCTGCACGTTCCGGAGCGCCTCGTCGTACTTGCCGATCTTCGCGGAAGCCTGGAGGTCGGAGAGCCGCACGAGGGCGTCGGCGTCGGACGGGTTCTTCTTCACGACCTCTTGGTAGGTGGAGGTGGCGGCGGTCGTGTCCCCTTCGAGGAGCTGCACAACGGCGTAGTTCTTGAGGTATGCGGTGTTGTCCGGTTCGAGCTCGGAGAGCGCCCGGAAGAGATCCCTCGCGGCGGCGTAGTCCCCCTTCTCGGCGGAGAGCTGCGCGACGGAGAGCATCAGCCTTTGGTTGGTCGGCTCCTTCTCGAGCATCTCCTTCTGCGCCGCGTAGAGATCCTCCGTTCTCCCGAGCTTCTTGTAGACGACCGTGAGCCGCTGGCGATAGTCGTCGTTCCCCGGATCGAGCTCCGACGCCTTCTCGTACGCGCCCTGCGCCCCTTCCCAGTCCTCGATAAGCTCGCGATAGTAGCCCTTTTCGTAGTAGAGCTTCGGATCCTCGGGGCTCAGCGCCACCGCCTTGTCGATCTCTCCGGCGGCCGCCCGGTGATCCCCCCTGTCGCTGTAGACCGCCGCGAGACGCGCGAACCCTTCCGGGTCGTCCGAAAACTTTTGCGTATAACCCTTGAAGAGCTCAAGCGCTTCGTCGGCCCTTCCCTGCCTGGAGACGGCGAAGGCGAGCAGCGTGTTCGCCTCGCGCGAGTCGGGCTTGATCTCGATCACCTCGCGATACGCCTGCTCGGCTTGCGGATAGAGCTCGCTGTCGAGATACTGGCGCCCGCTGTTCATGAGGCGCGCGGCCTTCGTCTCCGGATCGACGGTGACGTCCCGCTCGTAGACGATCACGTCCTCTTGGGTCTGGCACGAGAGGCCGGCCGCGGCGAGTAGGCCCGCCAATACCCACGGGATCCAAGCTCTCCGACCCCGGTCGTTCATGGTCTTCTACCTCCTCCGAACCCCTCGCTTGTTGACACACGCGCGCGGGGGATGCGGTTTCACTCTACCGGCGGGCCCGCGGGGCGTCAACGCCCCTGCTCACGCCTCACCCGGTCGATGTTCCTGCGGGATTCGACGGCGAGACGGTGCTGGGGCGAGAGAGCCATCACGTGCTCCCACTCTCGCACCGCCTCCTTATAGATGCCCGTCTTGGCGAACAGCACGCCGAGCCCGAAATGGGCCTCCAAGCAACGCTCGTCCAGGGCGAGCGCCTGGCGGTACGCGCCCATCGCGCCGGAGACGGACGTCTTCTCGTTCTCGTCTCCGGAGAGGAAATCGCCGTAGTACGCAAAGAGAACCGGGTCGTCCGGCGTCTGCTTGATCCGCTCCCGGTAGACCGCGTCCGCCTCCTCGCGGCGCCCCGCCCCCTCGAGCACGAACGTCATGTTGACGAAAACCCGGAAGTCGCCTCCCGCCGCGAGCGAGCGCCGGTAGGCGTCGACCGCCTCCTCGATCATCTCGGCATCGTGGTACGCGTTGCCGAGCCGGAAGAGAACCTCGGCGGAGTCCTCCTCCGTTCCGAGCAGGGCGAGGTAGGCATCGATCTTCTCCAGCGGGGGTCGGCCTTCGATGTTCCCCAAGTCCTTCGAGCCGGCCGTCGCCGCAAGAAACAAGAGCGCGCCCGCCGCGATCCATCGGGTGTTCGAGTGCATGGTTCCTTCCAGTCCTTCTCTCGGTTGCAGACCGCAACAGGTTCTACCGCAATGAGTTAAAGCCTATGCCATTCCCTGCGGCGTGTCAACCCGAAAGGATCCGGAGAGTGAGCGCGCCCGACGCGGCCAGGGCGAGGCAGTACCAACCGAAGCGATGGATCCGGCCCCCGAGCACGACCCGAACCAGGTACCGGAGCGCGAGATAGCCGGAGAGCATCGCGACCGCGGTTCCAAGAAGAGCCGGGAGGAAGACCGCGGTCTCCCCCTCCCCTCCCGGAAGGTCCCGCGCGGTCAAGAGAGCCGCCCCGAGGATGGCGGGGACCGAAACCAGGAAGGAGAACTCGGCCGCATCCTTCCGGCGAACGCCGAGGAAGAAAGCCGCCGCGATCGTCGCTCCCGACCGGGAGATCCCCGGGAGGATCGCGATCGCTTGCGCGACGCCGATGAGAAAGGCGATCCGGATCGTGACGCTTCTCCCCTTCTCGGGGGCGAAGCGGGTCGCGAGCAGAAAGAGGCCTGTTGCCCCGAGAGCGAGAAGGGTCGGGCCCGGCCTCTCGAAGAGCCCTTCGATCGGGTTCTTGAGGAGGATGCCGACGACGCCCGCCGGAACGAGACCGACGAGAATCGCGAGGCGGTAGGCGTTCGTCTCGCGATCAAAACGCGGGCGAAGAAGGTCGGCGACTTTGCTTCGATAATAGAAAATGACGACCAATGACGTTCCGACATGAAGCATCACCTCGAGGAGGATTCCTTCCGCGCGGAGGCCGAGAAGCGCTTGGGCGAGCACCAAATGCCCCGAGCTCGAAACGGGGAAGAACTCGGTCAGCCCTTGAACGAGACCGAGAAGCGCGGCCGCGGCGGCGCCCATCTCTAGAGGAACCTCCCGGCGAGCATCGCCGTCATCCCGACCACCATCTGTCCCTTGAGAACGCGGGAGAGAAACCCGAGGTTCGAACGGTCCGGCCGGCGAAGGCAGCGGGCAAAGGCGACCGCGAGGAGAAGGTCCACGCCGACGAGAATGATCAGAAGATAAAGGACATTGTAGAGACCGAAGACGAACGGCAGCGGCGAGAGAAGGACGAGGAGCGCGAGCGGCACCGCGGAGAAGACGAGCGCCCTCCGGTCTCCAAGAACGATCGCGAGGCTTCGGCGCCGGCCCTCTCGGTCTCCGGGGGCGTCCGCGATGTCCTTCACGATCTCGCGCCCGAAGTGGAGGAAGAACGCGAAGAGCGCCGGGACGATCCCCGCCGAGAGAGAGCCCCCGAGGTGCGCGCCGAGAAGAAGCGCGGACGAGGCGACCGCGCTCACGAGGAGGTTCCCGGGTAGGCCGGTCCGTTTGATGCCCGCTTCGTATGCGGCGAGTAGAACGGCCCAGACCGCGAGAACCGCGGCGGTCGTCCCTCCGGAGAGAGCTCCTGCGGCGAAGGCACCGGTGAGAAGAAGCGCTCCGAGCGCGGCCGCTCGGCGGGGCGAGATCGCCCCCGAGGGGATCGGACGCCCCGGGCGGTTCACCTGGTCCACCCGGCGGTCCGCGCAATCGTTCCATACATAAAACGCCGCGACGAGAAGGACCGCTCCGGCCGTTCCGAAGAGAAGCGAGGGGCGATCGCCGGCGGCGCCCGCGAGAAGATACGCAAGAAGGATCGCGCCAGCGAGGATGAGGAGGTTCACGAGGCGCACGAGACGAAGGAGAGCGCTCATCGCTTCCTCCCCGGGGCAAGCGCCTCGAGCAGCGCGCCGACCTCCCGTTCGAGAGCGGCGAAGCGCTCCCGGTCCGACCGGGCGCTCTCGATCGCCCGAACGAGGGCGCTCCCCACGACCACCGCGTCCGCGTGGGGCGCGAGCGCGCGGGCGTGCTCGGGGCGGGAGACGCCGAAGCCGACGGCGAGCGGCTTCTTCGTCCGCGCGCGCACCTCGGCGAGTCGCCGCGCGAGGCCATTCTCGAGCGAGCGCCGAGCCCCGGTGACTCCCGTCCGGCTAACGTAGTAGAGGAACGCGGTGCATGCCCTCGCGATGCGCGCGATCCGTTCAAGAGGGCTCGTCGGGGCCGCGAGAAAGACGGTCCCGATCCCGCGGTCCCGAAGAACCGCGCGCCACGCCGCCGACTCCTCCAGGGGAAGATCGGTGGCGATCACCGCGTCCACCCCGGCCTCCGATGCTTCATCAGCGAACCGTTCGACTCCAAAGCGAAGGATCGGGTTGACATAGGACATGAGGACGATCGGCGCGGCGATCTCCCCGCGAAGGCGCGCGACGAGACCGATCGTCTTCTCGAGCGTCGCTCCGGCCGCGAGCGCGCGCTCCGACGCCCGCTGGATCGTCGGCCCGTCCGCCAGGGGATCCGAGAAGGGAACGCCGATCTCGATCGCCGCCGTGCCGGGTCGATCGAGGAGCCGGATCGCTTTCTCTGTGAAGCCCGGGCTCGGGTCCCCGCACGTGAGGAAAGGGATGAGACCGGTCCGGCGTTCGGCGCCGAGCTCCTCGAAGCGGCGGGCGAGCCGGTCGGATCGCGGGAGAACGCGGCGCGTCGCGCCCGGCATCATCGCCCCACCTGCTGGAGCCGGTCCGCGGTCCGGTACGCCTCGCGCGCCTGATCCTTCACGCCCTTCTTGTCGTAGGCGATCCCGAGGGCGTAGTGGAAACGCGCGTCGTGCGGCTGGATCGCGATCGCCTTCTCGAGAGCGACGATCGCCTCGTCGACGTTCTCCGTTTTGTTCTCCGCGACGCCGAGATAGTAGTAGGCCTTCGCGTTGTCCGGGTCGAGGGCGATCACTCGTTGCATCTGCCGGCGCGCCTTGTCGTAGATTCCTCTTCGAATGTACGCGCGCCCGAGAAGATAGTGAGCCCGGATGTTCTCCGGGTCCGCCTCGATCGCGATCCGAAACTCTCGGATCGCGTCCTCGAACGCTCCTTGGTCGTGATAGATCATCCCGAGGTTGAAATGCGCTTCGACGTTCTTCGGGTCGAGCGCGAGCGCCTGGTGGAACTCGGCGACCGCTTCGTTCCTCATCCCCTTCTCCGCGTACACGGCGCCGAGGTTGATGTGCCAGAGCGCCTTCTCGGGTTCCAATCGGACCGCGCGGCGGAAGTGAGTGAGAGCATCGTCGACGCGCCCGCTTCGATCGTAGAGGAGGCCGAGATCCGAGTGTGCGCGCGCCATGCGCGGATCGAGATCGAGCGCCCGCTCGAACGAGAGAACCGCCTCGTCGATTCGTCCCTCCGAACGTAGAACCAAGCCGAGCGCGTAGTGCCCGAGCACCGCCGCCGGGTTCTTCGAGAGAATGCGAAGCGCGATCCTCTCCCCCTCGGCGGGACGTTCGAGAGCGAGCAGCGTCTTGACGAGGTGGAGCTGCATCTCGAGGTCGCCCGGGAATAGCCGGACGCCTTCCTCGAGACGATCGAACGACTCATCGAGCCGCCCGATCTTTCGGAGGATCCTCCCGAGTCGCCGGATGTGGGACGCGTCCCCCGGCTCCAGGGAGCGGAGCTTCTCGAGATGAACGGCCGTCTCTTCGAGCGTCCCCTCCGCCTCGCAGAAGTCGGCCGCCTCGCGGAGAAGGTCCTTGTTCTCGGGGTTCTGTTGGAGCTTCTTGAGAACGGCGGAGCCACCCCGGTCCTGCGGGCCCCGCCGCCAAAGGCGAATGCTCACGTCGGCACCTTCTTCCGCCCGCCCCTCCCGCCGCGCGAGCGGAAACGAGCCGAGGGATGCGAGTCGCTCCCCTTTGTTTAGCCCGGACCGAGGGCGAAGTCAACCGGTACCTGATACCGATTCCGGAGGGGTATTTCCGGAGAGGTATCGGATACCTTTCCGAGCCGATCGGGGGCGACTTCACCTGTAACTGGAACTGGAAGAAGGAGTTCACGAACCGGGTATCTGATACCGGATGGAAAGCGGTATCAGGTACCTGATCGTATCGGATACCTACTACTCCTCGTAGAACGGGTCGCCGGTGAAGCGCGGGTGGTGAAGAAAGTAGGACGCCGAGGAGATCCGCCGGTACTGGAACTGGAAGAGGAAGTTCGGGTTCGGCTGGTACGAAAGGGAGAGGCCGGGCAGAAACTCTCCCCCCTCGTTCTCCGAAAGCCCCCGGTCGAAGGGAGAGAACTCGTAGCCGAGAAGGAACGTGACCCGAAGCGGATCCGCGAGTTGATAGCTCAACCGGTTTTCGTAGAGCCCGATCCCACGGCCGGGGGCGCCGCCCGAACCGGTCGCATAGAGAAGCGAGAATCGGTTCGTCATCGAGACCTTGGTCGGGTCCAGAATGCCGCCGAGGGCGGACGGCGTGTCGAAGACGCTCCGGGGCGACGCGCCGACCCCGGCGACGGGATCCGCGGCCGCCGCGGAAACCAAGAAGACACAGACCGCGATCAGCGAGAACAAGAACGCGCGCACGGAGGACGCACCTCCCGAGGGGATCCGGCCCATGCCGCGGGCCGACGCTCCCGATCTTAGGGCCGTCCGCCGCGGCTGTCAAGGGAGAGCGCCTCGGCCTTCGCCCCCTTCTCCCGCTCGAGGCGGATCTCGAGGACGATCTCGAGCCGCACGACCCCGGCCTCCTCGTCGATTCGAACCGGCACGCGAACGACCGCGGGCTCGCCCTCGGAGAGCTTCGCCGCTATCGGGCGCTCGGCCGCCGAAGGACGCTCCCCTGCCCGAACCAGCCCCTCGAGGCTCGGAAGAGAACCGGACGGACCGGAACCCACTCCCTCGCGGTCGACGGGCGGCGCATCCCCCCGAGCGGAAGGAAGTTTCGGTGCTTGAACCATCGCGTCTCGCTCCCCGGCCGGTTTCGGAACATCCTCCCTCCTTCTTTCCGGCGGCCTCGCATCGGCGCCGGTTCCGAGCCGCGCGCTCGTCTCGGTTTCCTTCGCACGTGAATCAATCGTCTCTCTCCAGGAGCCGACCGTTCCGGAAAGGCGGACGACGTCGTCGATCGCCGCCCCGACGTCGTACACCGGCGCCTCGCGTTCGAACCGCCGGTCCGCGTCCGTGGCCGGCTTCGCGGGCTCCGAGACCCCCTCCGGCCTCTTCTCTTCCGTTCCGCTCTCCGGCTTCTCCTTCTCGGCGCCGAGTGTCTTCTCCAAGTTTTCGAAGAGGGCGCGCGTCGCCGCGCGAAACGTCTCCCAGACGCCGTCGCTTCGCACCGCCACCGCCTCGAACCAGGGCCATCCGCGCCGGTTCAGATCGGCGTTCAGCTCGTCGATCGTGAGCGGGTTCGGAAGGTCGCGCTTGTTGTACTGGAGGATCACCGGGATCTTGTCGAGAGAGAGCTGGTACTCGGAGAGGTTCTGCTCGAGGTTCGCGAGACTCTCGATGTTCGCCTGCCGAAGCGCCGGATCGGAATCCGCCACGAAGATGATCGCGTCGGTCCCCTTGAGGACGAGCTTCCGAGTCGCGTTGTAGTGAACCTGACCGGGCACCGTGTAGAGAAGGAAGCGCGTCCGGAAGCCGCGGATCTCGCCCGCGTTCACCGGAAGAAAGTCGAAGAAGAGGGTCCGATCGCTTCTCGTCTTCATCGAGACCATCTTCCCGCGCCGGTTCTCCGGAACCTGGCCGTAGATCCGCTCGAGGTTCGTGGTCTTTCCGGAAAGCCCCGGGCCGTAGTAGACGATCTTCGCGTTGATCTCTTTGCCGCTGTAGTTGAACACGACCATGGTCTTTGCCTCCGATCCGGTACGGCGTGAACTTTGCAGGTCTTGCGTGCGGATAGGGGGCAAGAGACGTGCCACGCAGGCTCCGGAGAAGGCCCGGAGCGGAGGCCATAACTTGTTGAAAATAAGCAGGTTTCGGCGTCCGGTCCGCGGGAGGGCGGCCCGCCGGGCGCGGGCGCGGCGGTCCGCTTGCGAAACGCACCTCCTCGCCGTGCATTCTGCGCGCCTCGCCGCCACGTCGCTCGTGTTCCTCGCGCTCCTCGCGGCGTCCGCGACGAGCGAGAGGATCCGCGAGGTCGGCCCCCTCGAGGATTCCGAAGGAACGCCCCCGCCTCCCCGCATTCTGTGGAAGTCGGGCGCCGCCGATGTCGCGCCGCAGGCCGATCCTTCTCTCGAAGCGCGGCGCCTTCTCGCGGAGGGGAAGACGCGCGTTCTTCTGCAGCTCCGCGAGAAGCCGGACCGGGACACGCTCCTGGCGGCCGGGATCGAGATCCTCCGCTATCTCCCGAGCGACACATGGATCGTTCGCCTGTCGGAGCCGATCGACTGGACGGCGTTCGGCACGATCGTCCGTTGGGCGGGAGAGATCCCCGCGGAGAGGAAGATCGCGCCCCCGCTCGCGGAGGAGGGGGCGGCGAAGAGCGCGGGAGCGGTTCCCCTTCGCGTCCGCTTCCACGACGACGTCGATGTCGAGGAAGCCGCCGCGATCCTTCGCGCCGCGGGCGCCTCGATGCTTGAAGCACGAACGATCGTCCGCGTGTTCGAGGCGATCCTCCCGGCTCCGGCGGTCGAGGATCTCGCCGCGCGGGACGAGGTCCTCTGGATCGCTCCCCCGCTTCCGCCGCCCGTTCCGGCGAACGACGGAATCCGCCAGAGCGCGAACATCGACTCCGTCCACGCCGCTCCTTACCTTCTCACGGGGAGCGGCGCGAAAGCGGGCATCTGGGACGGGGGCCGCGTGGACGCGCACGACGACTTCTCGGGACGCCTCACGATCGCCGACGGCGGCTCGCCGGTTTCCGATCATGCCACCCACGTCGCGGGAACGCTCGCCGGATCGGGCGCGCGGAGCGCCCCGTACGGCGGCTTGCCCCTCCAGTGGCGGGGAGCTGCTCCTCAAGGTTTCATCTATTCATACGATTATTATGGGGACGTCCCGGCCGAGTTCGGCGCGGCGATCGGCGCGCACGGCATCGACCTCTCCTCGAACTCGTGGGTTCTCGACGTGGACCAGGCCAGGTGGGGGAACTGCTATCTCTACGGCGACTACGACGGGTACGCCCCCGAGTTCGACGAGATCGTCGCGGGCTACTTCGGAAAGCCGATCGTCCTCGTGATCGCCGCCGGCAACGAACGAAACGACGGGGACTGCGGGATCGACGCGCGGAGCGGCTACGCGTGCATGCCGCCGCCTGCGACCGCGAAGAACGCGATCACCGTCGGGGCGATCCACACGAACAACTCGGCGATGACCTCCTTCTCGAGCTACGGCCCGACCGACGACGGGCGCGTGAAGCCGGACCTCGTCGCGGGCGGCTGCCAATCGACCTACGACTACTCGATCTGGTCCACGTGGCCGGGGAACGGGTACGGCGCGACGTTCTACTGCGGCACCTCGATGGCGGCGCCCGCGGTCGCGGGGACCGCGCTTCTTCTTTTCGAGGCGTGGCGGAGCGAGGCCGCCGCGCATCCGGGCGCGCTCTCGGGCGCCCCCTTCCCCTCGACGATCAAGGCGCTTCTTCTCGGATCCGCGGACGATCTCGGCAACGCGGGGCCCGACTTTCGCTTCGGCTACGGGCGGATGAACGCGAAGCGCGCGGTCGATTTCATTCGGACCTCAACGATCGTTCAGGATAGCCTCGCGGACGGCGAGGTTCGGACATGGACCTTCCCCGTCCCCGCCGGCCTTCCCTCGATCCGGGTCACGCTCGCGTGGGACGATCCGGCGGGGGTTCCGCTCGCCGCGCGCGCGCTCGTGAACGATCTCGACCTCGCGCTTCTCTCCCCCGGCGGATCGACCTTCTACCCGTACGTTCTCGATCCGGGGAACCCGGCGGCCGCCGCGACGAACGGCGCGGATCACCGGAACAACGTCGAGCAGGTCGCGGTGCTCTCTCCGCAGGCGGGGATCTGGACGGCACGCGTCGCGGGGACGGACGTTCCGGTCGGCGCGCGGCAGAGGTTCTCGCTCGCCGGCATCGACGCGCGCGCTCCGGCCGCTCCCCGCTCGTTCGGCGCCTCGGGGCTCTCCGACTCGTCGATCGCGCTCTCTTGGTCGGCCCCGAGCGAACCGGACGCGGTGGGAATCCTTCTCGTGCGAAGCACCGCGTCGCTTTCGTGGACGCCAATCGCGGGGACGATCTACACGGCGGGAGAGAATCTCGGCGGCGGGGTCGTCGTCGTCGCGGAGACGGCGGGGACGAGCCTCGACGATTCGGGTCTCCCCTCCTGCACGCGCTTCCACTACCGCGCGTTCGCCTTCGATCGGAACCGAAACTACTCCTCCCCGTCGAGCGCGAGCAGCCTGACGACCGGGACTTGCACCGCGGTCCCTCTCGGCGGCGGCGTCCCTTCGGCCGTGCGTCTCCACGGCGCGCGGCCGAACCCCTTCAACGCGACCACGCGGATCCGCTTCGATCTTCCCACGAGCGGAAGCGCGCGCCTCGCG
>VGIW01000026.1 GCA_016867715.1 Candidatus Eisenbacteria bacterium
CGTTCTCGCGATCGGCTTCGATCCGAACCGCCCTTTCGGGAAGGAAGGGACAAGGCTCGTCGTCACGGCCGAGGCTCCGAGCAAGACCGTAGATGCCTCGTGGGGGAACTTGAAGAAGCTGTTTCGGTAGCGTACGCTGCGCGCCGAACAACGAAGGCCCCGAGGATCTCATCCTCGGGGCTTCGAGATTCCGCGCGCAGAGGTCGCTCGACCCGCTTCTCGGAACGCGCGGTCTGGACTAGCGGACCAGAATCATCTTCCTCCCGAACGAGGCCTTCTCCGCATCGAGACGATAGAAATAGACGCCGCTCCCCGCCTCGCGCCCCAAACGATCTCTTCCATCCCAAACCGCCTCGTGCGCCCCCGCCTCCGCGTTCCCCGAAAGAAGCTCGCGGACGAGATCGCCCGCGAGGCCGTACACCGCGAGCCGAACCGGCGAACCCCGATCAAGATGGAAACGGATCACGGTCGCCGGGTTGAACGGGTTCGGGGCGTTCGGCTCGAGGACGACGCGGAGCGGCGCTCCTTCGGCGACGTCCACGACCGGCGAGACCGGCGCATACGCCGCCTGAAAGATCTTCTTCGTGCTTTGCTTCTGCACGAAGATCATCGTGTGAAGATCTTCCTGCCCGAGCGGCATCTCGTACTTCCACGTGTATTGCAGGGAATCCCCCATCGTCAGCGTGATCCCCTGCCCGCCTCCCCCGGGGACCATGTCGCGGAAGATCCGGCTGTACGGAGTCCCGTAGATGCCGTTCGTGTCCTCAACGACCGCGAGGAAAAGAAGGAAGCCCCCGGCCGTGTCCACGGGGACGACATCGAAGGAAACATTGACCGAATCGGCGCTCCGCGTTTGCGAGGTGACCCGGATCCGCATTTTGCTCGGGACCGAGGTGCAGCTATCGAGCGTGCTCCGAAGATAACTATAGAAGCCGTTGTAGGTCGCGAACTGATAAGGATCCTTGAGCCTCCTTCCGTCGAAGCGGAAGGTGGGGAGATAGTTCACGGCGTAGTAGCTGCGGCGCGTGTTGATCTCGGAAGAGTTGTACAAATGATAGAGATCGGCCGGATCGGGCCAATGCACGTGATAACGTACCGGAGCGACCTGCCCCGCGAACTCATCAAAGATCTTGTCGACCGAATCCTTGATGGCGTTGCATTGCGCTCAAGCCACGTTCGTGAACTCTTCGACCGCAACAACCCGCGGGACCGCCCATGCAGGAGGCGCGACGAGCACGAGCAGCGCCGCGGCCATCCATGCGTGCATCCGCATGTCGCATGCCCCTCCTCTGCTCAAATGACTTGGACGGGAGGATCCAATCGGCTGCAGTATACCACGATCGAAGCCCGGAAGGCGACCAGAATCGGCGCCGGCAGGTTCGGAACCCAGCGGCCCGCCCGGTGTTGTTTCGAGCGTTGCTTGGCGTTAGAGTTTCCGGCGGGGTGGACGCGCCCGCTGCGGGGGATCGTCCCATAGAGTCCGTAAGGAAATCGGCATGAAAGGGTATCCCATGAGATGGAATGCGTTCCTTGCCGGTTTGGTCCTGGCAGCCGTGGAGCCGCCCGCGGAGGGCCGGGGGGCGGTCGCGCTTCAGTCCTCGGCGGACGGGACGGTGCGGAACTGGCGCCCGGAGGAGGGGAACCTCGTCGTCGGCGGCCACGAACGAACTTGGTGGACCGCGAGCGGAGAGGCCTGGGAGCTCACGCTGCAGGGGACGTGGAACCGCGCCCCGACGATGGACCTCCCGGTCCCCATCGCCTCCGTGCGGCTTCTCAGCGAGAACGTTCTCTTCACCGTCGACGACGATGTCTGGCACCTCGCCGAGGAGGGATGGATCCGGGCCGACCGCTTTCCACGGTAGAGAAGAGCCATCGCCGCCCGCACGGCACGCGAAGAGCCGGACGCTCCGAGCTCATTCCCCCGCAATGAGTTCGAGATGACAGCCGCGGGCATCCCGGGTCAACTATTTCCACAAACCGGCCGAGAAGTAGAGGGACGAAGAGCGCCGAGGGCCCTGCCGATTCGGCCCGATCCACGGGCGGGCCCGATCGACCGGCGCGCACCCTTGACGAACAGGGCGACGCGGGCGGGTTCTCTCGGCGGAATCGGAAGGCGGGAAACGTGCCGCCCGGCGGCGAGGAGAGGCATGAGCGTGCCGATCGAACGATCCACGGAATCGGGAGGGCCGGGGGCGGCGCATCGGGGAGTGATCGCCGGGCGGGCGAGGGAGCTCTGGCGCTTCCGCTTCATGCTGAGGAGCCTCATCCTTCGCGATCTCAAGGTGAAGTACAAGCGATCGACCCTCGGTTTTCTGTGGACCTTTCTGAACCCGCTCCTCACCGTCGGGATCCTGATCGCGGTCTTCCGGATCGTCATCCGGATCCCGCTCGAGCACTACTGGGCGTTTCTTCTCTCCGGGTATTTCGCGTGGAACGCCGTGCAGCACATGCTTCTCTCCTCGTCGTACATTCTGCAGACCCACTCGGGGCTCCTCCGGAGCACGGCCTTTCCGAAAGAGGTCCTCCTCTTCGGAGCGGCGATCTCCCGGCTGATCGAGCTTGCGATCGAGCTCACGCTGATCCTCGCGGTGCTCGGCCTGGTTCACCATCAGGGGGCGCCGATCGGCTTCGCGTTCCTTCCCCTTCTCATGCTCCTTCTCGCAATCACGACCGCGGGCTTCATGTTCCCGATCGCGACCGCCTCGGTCCTCTTCACCGACGTTCAGCACACGCTCCCGATCCTCACGACCTCGCTCTTCTACCTGACGCCGATCTTCTATCCCGCCGACATGGTCCCGGAGTCCTTTCGCGGGCTCTACTTCGCGAACCCGTTCGCGCGCCTCATCACGCTCTTCCATCAAGCGCTCTACGAGGGGCGCGTTCCGGACGGCGGGCTTCTTCTCGGCACCGCGGCCATCGCGCTCGGTCTTTTCGCGGCCGGGTACGCGATCTTCAACCGGTACAAGGACGTCTGCAATGAGCTCGTCTAGCGCGCGCCCCGTCCGCATCGAGTGCCGCGGCGTCTGCAAGCGCTTCTACTATTACAGCCACAAGACCACCACGCTTCGGGAGTGGTTCATCCGCGCCGTCATGCGCCGTCCCCTGCACGTACGGAGCCACGAGTTCATCCTTCGAGACTTCAATCTTCGCGTGGAAAGCGGCGAGGTCGTCGCGTTGATCGGCCGGAACGGCTCGGGGAAGAGCACGGCGCTCCGGCTCATCGCGGGGATCTACGCGCCGACCGCGGGGACGATCCGCGTGAACGGGCGCCTCGCGTCGGTGATCGAGCTCGGGGTCGGCTTCCACCCCGATCTCACGGGCGCGGAGAACGTCGAGCTCGCCGCCGGAATGATGGGGCTCGGCCCGCGCGCCCTCCGGCAACGATACGAAGAGATCATCGATTTCGCGGAGATCGGCGCCTTCATCGAGATGCCGATGAAGTACTACTCCACTGGGATGAGCGCGCGCCTCGCCTTCGCGGTCTCGATGTGCGCCGATCCGGACGTCGTGCTGATCGACGAGGTGCTCGCCGTCGGGGACGAGGCGTTCCGCGGCAAGTGCATCGAACGGCTCGCCTCGTTCGTCGAGCGGGGCGGGACGATCCTCCTCGTGAGCCACGAGATGCCGACCGTCGCGAACCTCTGTCACCGCGCCGTTTGGATGGAGAACGGCCGCATCCGAAAGGCCGGCCCGGCCGACGAGGTCGTCGCGGCCTACCAAACGGAAAGCGGCTCCCGATCTGAACTTGAGGAATGAACGATTGCGATGAGTAGCTCTGCTCTTGATTTCGATCTCATGTCGCCTCTCCCGGCGATCGATCTCTCCGAGAAACACGCGCGCGCCTTCGTCGTGGTCCGCTACCTGGGAAGACCGGTCGGCGCGGCTTGGCTGCCGGCGGCGGACATCCGCGACGGAGGAGAATCGCTGCGAGAGACGCTCGCGGAGGCCGGCGGGAGAGCGCTTCGGCTCGCGCGCCTCGAAGACCGGATCGGATGGAGGCCGGTTTCCCCGCTCGACCGCCCCGCGTCCCCCGCGACCGTCGGCGTCTGCACGCGCGACCGGCCGGAGGATCTCCGACGCTGTCTGGAGGCTCTCCGCCGTATGCCGGACGATGGACAGGAAGTTCTCGTCGTCGACAGCGCCTCGTCTTCCGACGAGGTGGAACGAGTCGCGAAAAGCGTTCCGGGAGTTCGATATCTCCGCGAGGAGCGGCCCGGTCTCGACCGGGCGCGGAACCGTGTCCTTCGCGAGGCGCGCCGTCCGATCGTCGCGTTCACGGACGACGACGCGGCCCCCGAGCCTCTCTGGCTTCGCGCGCTCGCCCGCAACTTCGAGGACCGGCTCGTTCTCGCCGCCACAGGGCTCGTTCTTCCTCTCGATCTTGCGACGGACGCGCAGGAGTGGCGGGAGCGGTTGAGCTCCTTCGCGCGAGGCTTCGAACGGAAGATCTTTGAGGCCGCGCGCATGAGCCCCGCCGCCGCGGGGCACGTGGGCGCGGGGGTCAGCATGGCTCTTCGAAAAGACGCCGCCGATCGCGTGGGACCTTTCGACGAAGCGCTCGACGCAGGAACGCGCACCCGCTCCGGAGGCGACACGGAGATGTTCGCGAGGATCCTCGCGGCCGGCTACCGCATCGTCTACGACCCCGAGGCGGTCTCGAGGCATCGACACGCGCCCGGATGGGACGAGGCCCGCGCGACGTTCTTCGGGTACGGGGTCGGCGCGTACGCCGCATGGACCCGCCTTCTTCTCTTCGAACACGAGACGACCGTCCTCGGCCACGCCGCCGCCTGGTTCTTCAAACATCAACTTCCGGCTCTCGTCCGGTCGCTCCTTCGAGTTCCCGGCAGCGCTCCGGCAGATCTCCTCTGGGCGGAGCTCCGCGGCTGCGCGGCGGGGCCCTTCGCCTATTTCCGAGCGCGCGCGGAGAACGGACGATGATCGCCCCATGCACCCGCCCGGAGTTCCTTGAAGTCAGCGTGATCGTTCCGACGCGGAATCGAGCTCGATTTCTTCTTCGCCTTCTGGACGCGCTCCGCGCGCAGACCTTTCCGGCGGACCGCTTCGAGGTCCTCCCGGTCGTGAACGCGACCGAGGACGACACGATGGAACAGATCCTGCGCTTCGACACCCCGTTCGCGCTTCGACCGATCGAAACGGACGCGCCGGGAGCCGCCTCCGCTCGCAACCGCGGGGCGTCCGAGGCGCAAGCGGATCTCCTCCTCTTTCTCGACGACGACGTGATCCCGTCCCCCGGTCTCATCGAAGCGCACGCGAGCGCGCACGATACGGCCGAACGGTTCGTCGGCATCGGACCCTACTACCCGGTTCATCTACGAACCGTTGATTTCTTCCGAATCGCCACTCGAAACTGGTGGGAGGATCTCTTCATGGAGATGGGGAGGCCCGACCATCGTTTCACGTATCGAGATGTCCTCTCCGGCAATCTATCGATGCGGGCCGATCTCTTCCGTGCGCTCGGAGGGTTCGCGCGCGATTTCGCCGCGTGCGACGGCGAGGACTGGGAGCTGGGGGTCCGGGTTGTTCGGCGCGGAGTCCCTGTCCGATTCCTCCCGGAGGCGCGGGCGCACCACCTCGAGCACGAGACGATGACGCTCGAACGGTCCTTCGTGCGCGCCCGACGGGAAGGCCGCGGAGACGCGCGCATCTCTCGCCGCTTTCCCGAGCTTGAGCCTGCTCTCGCGCCCCCGTGGGGAAAGCCGTGGGATCTCTCCCGAAGGCGCGCGCCGGTTCTCCTCGCGCGCTGCGCCCCGCGGACGTGCGAGGCTCCCGCGCGGGCGCTTGCGCGTCTCCTCCCCCTTCTCGAAGGCATGCGCATGCGCCGGAGCTGGAAGTGCGTCTATCACTTCATCCGAGGATACTGGCGTTGGAGAGGGTACTTTGAAGAGATGCGGGCAATCCGCGCCGAGCGAGATTCCGGTACTCCGTCCGAGGAGACGATCGTGCTCGAGGAGACGACACTTCTGCTCGACGAAGGGATCGAAGAGGCGCTCCGGAGGGTGGACCGAGAAAGACCGTCGGCCGTCCGGATCATTCATGGCGGCCGCGCGATCGGGACGATCTCTGCGGTGCCGGGGGCGGAACCGCTTCGGGGGGCTCATCTTCGCCGAATTCTCGGCGGGGCGCTCGCGGACACCCTGGCTGCGAACGGGGAGGACGGCGATTGGTCTCGGTGATCATTCCCGCTCGGAACGCGGCCGACACGCTGCCGGACACGATCCGATCCCTTGAAGATCAAACTTTCTCGAAATGGGAGGCGATCGTCGTCGAGAACAGCTCGACAGACGACACCGCGATCGTGGCCGAGCGCTTCTGTGCGAGAGACGCGCGCGTCCGAGTTCTCCGGCACCCCGGCGGGGGCGCGAGCGCGGCGCGGAACGCGGGCCTCCGCGCGGCGCGCTTCGACTGGGTTCTCTTCCTCGACGCGGACGATCGGATTCAGCCGACCTATCTCGAGAAGATGACCGGGGCTCTCCGAGGCGACCCGCTCCTCGACGGGGTCTATTGCGGTTTCACGCGCGAGACGGAACGCGGTCTGCCGGGAGGATCCGACCTCCACGAGGACGACAAAGACCTCTTCCGCGTCTTCGCGCGCTGCTGCGCTTGGAGCATCCACTGCGTTGTCGCGCGAAAGGCTCTCGTCCAGGAAGTCGGCGGGTTCCCCGAGGATCTCGTCACATGCGAGGATTGGCTTCTCTGGCAACGTCTGTTCCGGGCGGGGGCCCGTTTCGCCCGCGTCCCCGAGCTGCTCGCCGTTTACCGAATCCGTCCAGCTTCCGCTTCACAGGACGGGCTCCGGATGGCGCGCGACACGATCCGGGTCGTCGGGATCGGCCACGGTCCCGACCCGGCCGTCCGGAGCCCGCGTCCCGAGCACGCGAGGGGTCTACCGGAGACGGAGGTGGGCGCCGCGCGCCTTGCGGCCCTCGCGTGGCCCGCAGCCCTCCTCGTCGGGCACAGCGAGGACGGCCGGCGCGTCCTCGACCTCGTCCCAGGCGATCGTGATCCGAACTTTTCACCGGAGATTCTCGCCTATACCCTCTTCCATGCGGCTCGCCTCACACGGTCGCTCCCCGAAAACGCATGGATCGACCTATGGCCCGAGGTGGGGGGCCGGGTTCGAGAGCTGCTCGACGCGTACGAGAAACACACGGGAGCCCCGCACCTCGCGCGCCGCGCGATGCGGATCCTCGAGTCGATCGTCCTTTCGACGACCGACGAGAATCGCTCGCTGACGTTCGGGTCGCTGCGGAAAGTCGGTATCGAGCTCTCCGAGAAGATCCCGGAGCTCGCGGCCGGACCCGGCGTCGAGAGGGTCGATTGCGCGCTCGCTTTCATGGGAAGACCGGTCGGATCGGTTCACCTCCCCGTTTGCGATGGGATCGTTCCCTCGGCGGTTCTCGCGGACGCGGTCGCAAGCGAGGATGCCTATTCTCTCCTCCGCCTCTATTGGGAGGAGCTCGACCGGGGAAGGTTCCGCCCCGGGCGTTCGTTCCTTTTCAAGATCGCGCGGCGCGCCGCGCGAGCGGCGGGGTCGCTCCTAGGCAATCGGAGACGGGATTTCGAGGAGTGGGCGCTCGCCACGATCGACGAGTTCGCGTTATCGAGCGAGATGGATTTCGGGAAGGACTCCGGCCCGCCGATCCGCGTCGCCCGAGAGGCGATTCCGCGCGTGGAGTTGTGCGCGCCGATCCCGAACCTCGAGGTCGAAGGAGGGGAAACCGACATCGTTCTCGCCTTCGCGGGGCGTGCGATCGGGAAAGTTCGTGTCCGCGCTGACCGAGGGATCGTCCGCGCGAGCGAGCTTCGCCGCGCAGCGATCGAAGCTTGCGGTCTCGACCTTTTTTGCCTGGTTGTTCGCGAATCCGTCCTCGAGCGTTCGCTTCGGGACGGCGTCCCGCTCCGGGAAAGGCTTCGAGAGAAGCTCGAGCGAACGCAGGCCGAGAATCGCTCGGGAGAGGCGGCCGGGTCCGACCCCGCCCGGGAGGCGGCCCTCTACGGATTCAGGCCGGAAGGAACGGTTCTGTTCGCCCGCCGGGATCCGCTTGCCGTCGGCACGAGCGCCTCGCGCCGCGCGGCCTTCCCCGCGAACGCAGTCCCCGACCTCCTCGAAACAGCGCGCGCTCTAGGGGAAGCGAGTTTCGTCCCTCCCGAATCGGCCGAAGAACCGCGCCGCGCGCTCTATGTGCCCGAGTGGATCGCGCCGGTGAAGACGCGAAGCGCGCGCCCCTTCGCGTGCCCCGATCCCCGAAGAGTCCGCGCGCGGAACACAGCGGTTCGTTTCATCCAGCGCGCATTCCCCACCGCCCGCCGGGCACTCGGCAAGCACGCGATCGCGGATCGCCTCCCGATCCTTCTCTACCACCGAATCGCGGAGGACGGACCCGCCGAGCTCGCGCGCTACCGCGTCTCCCCTGCGGCGTTCGAAGAGCAAATGCGCCACCTCCTGGATCGCGGATATCGGGCGATCGACCTGGACGAGTGGGCGGAGGCGAGAACGAGGCGGCGGCAAATCCGGGGACGCGCGGTTCTCATCACCTTCGACGACGGCTATGAAGACTTCGCTAGGAACGCCTGGCCGATTCTGCGCGCGGCAGGATTTCGCGCGACGGTCTTCCTGGTCGCGAATCTCGTCGGGAAGCGCGCCGTGTGGGACGATTCGGTCGGGGAGGGTGCACCGCTCCTCGGAGAGGATGCGGTGCGCGCGCTCCAAGAGGAGGGAGTTCTCTTCGGCTCTCACGCGATGAACCACGTCCCCCTCACGGCGCTTTCCCCGGAGGAGATCGTGCGGGAGGGGACCCAATCGCGGCGCGAGCTTGCCCGTCTCCTCGGGGAACCGCCGCGGGCCTTTGCGTATCCCTTCGGGGACGAGGGAGCGCTGGTCCGGCATCTGATCGGCGCCTCCGGCTATGTATATGGGCTGACGTGCGACCACGCTCACGCCCGTTACTCGCATCCTCTGCTCGCCCTGCCGCGCCTGGAGGTGGAGGGGAGCTTCACGATCGAGAGGTTCGCCCGGTTGATCGAGACAAGAGAGAAGGGGATCTGAAGATGAGATGGGAGGCGCGCGGCTATCGTCCCGGAGACGAAGAAGCGATTCTCGAGCTCTTTCGGGTCGTCTTCGGCGAGGCGAAGATGACGCTCGCGATCTGGAACTGGCTCTACCGAGAGAACCCGGAGCCGGATCCGATCATCGGCCTCGCCTTCGATCAGGAGACCCGCGCCCTCGTCGCTCACGGCGCGGTTCTTCCCCTCCCCGCGCTCCTCAGGGGTCGCCGCGCGACCTTCGGGCTCGCGATGGACGCGATGACCGACCCCGCGGTCCGCGGAGCAGCGCTCGGGCGGCGCGGAGCGTTCGTCCTCGCGGCGGAACAGGTGATCGGGAGGATCGTTCCGAGAATGCCTCTCGCCTACGGATTCCCCGGGGAGAGGCATCTCGCGCTCGGCCGCCTCCTCCTCGGCTACGAGCCGATCGGGCCGGTCCCCTCTCTTGGGCGCGCGCTCGACCCGCCGGGGGAGATGCGTCGCGAGAGGTTTCTGGCGCCGTGGAAGATTCACCGCGTGCTACGTTTCGGGGTCCGCGCCGACGAGCTTTGGAGGGCGGTCCGCCGAGACTACCCGTTGGCCTTATATCGCAATAGTCGATATCTAAATTGGCGTTACTTTAAGATTCCCCATCATCGCTATCGGGTCTTCGCCCTGACCGGCCGCCTCGGTCGATGGAAAGGATGGGCGGTCCTCTCCGTGGAGGGGAAGACCGCGCGCCTCGTGGATCTTTTTGTCCCGAGGGGGATTCCCGACGGGACGGAGTCCCTCGTCCGAAGGGCGCTCGATGAGGCGGCGCGAATGGGCGCCGAGCGATGCGTGGCGTGGATGCCCAAGCACTCCCCCGGTCGACCTCTTCTCGAGAAGCTCGGCTTTCTTCCAGAGCCGGAGGAGGAGCAGGACTTCCTCGCGGTCCGGATCCACGATCGAACGCTCACGAAAGAGGCCGTCGAGCGGAGCTTCCACTTTCAGATGGGCGACTCCGACATGTTCTAGCCTTGCCCGCCGAATCAGCGCAAAGAGAGCCGGAGGAGAACGCGGCCCCTCAAACACCGGCTCCTTGCGCGCCCCCCGCCTTCCTCGCCGTCCGGCTCATCACCCAGAGGGGGACCGAGACAAAGACGAGCGCGTCCCCGCTCTCGACGAAGACCGTGAGAGCCTGCCCCCTCTTCTCGACGAGGACCGTCTCCTCGTCGCCCCGCGCATCGACGAGGACGAAGTCGGGCCGATCGCCGAGCCGGTCGAAGAAGACGCGCGCCGCTCGGGCGCACTGCGCGGCCTCCTCGGGCATCGCGTGAAAGACCTCGTTCGGAAGGAAGGGGAGCACCGCCGCGACCGCGATCGAGGGGATGGCGAGAGAGACGTTGTCTCCCCGGCATCTCTTCTCCCTCACCTCGACTCGAATCGGCCCGCCGCGCTCGAGCGCGAGCGCGAGAGTCGCCCCGGCGGCCGAAGCTGCGAGAACGGCCGCCCCCGCGAGCGCCCAGATGACTCTCGCGCGCCCCGTCATCGGACGCCTCCCGAAGGATCGGCGTCGATCCAAATACGCACGGTCGAGTCCTCCTCGTTCACCACGACGATCTCACCCTCTCCGCTCGTGCCGAGCGCGCGGATCGCGGCGAGGACGTCGAGCTCCTCCCCCTCCCCCGAGGCGAGCGCATCGAGAACCGAGAGATGGAGCCGGATGTCGACGGTCTCCGGGATCGTGCTTCCCTCCACTTCCTCGCGGGCGCGCACGAGCAAGAAGTCCCCCTTCTTCGTGACGCGCACGTCCTCGTCGATCCCCTCGACCGAGATGTACTCCCCTTCCCTCGCCTCCCGCACCGCCCTCAGGATCTTCCGTATCTCCTCGGTCTCGATTTCCTGGTCCTCGATACGGATCTTCCCTCCCGACATCTCATCCGTCCGGATCGTCTCGAGAACCGACTCGACAAGCTCAAAGGGGAGGTTGATGCGAACCGTCTCTCCCGCCTCCCCCCGTTCCTCGACGAACACGTGCAGCCATCTCTCCTCGCCCGCGTTCGCACCGGCGGCGAGGAGAGCGATCGCGAACGCGCAAAGGATCGCTCGGGTCTTCATCGTACCCTCCCTGATCGGCGGCCTCGGTTCCCAAATCCTCTCGACTACCCTTCCTTACGACAGACGAGAGGATCGGTTTCCTCGTTCGGAAGATCGGCGGACGGCGCGGCCCTGGAGACCTCGTGCGGCCGTAACTTCTTATGCGTAAAAGCGTTCCGTCGCCCGACCGGCGGGCCGTCATCGGATCAGCACCATCTTTCTTGCGAGGTGGGCGTTCTCGGTGGCGATTCGGTAGAAATAGAATCCGGTCGGGAGGAGTTCCCCCCGAGCGTTCTTCCCGTCCCAGGGGACGACGTGGACCCCCGTGGCGCTCGGCTCATCGACGAGCGAGACGACCCGCGCGCCGGCCGCGTCGAAGATCTCGAGCCGCACCCTCTGCGGCGCGCGGATCTCGAAGCGGATCGACGTGTTCGGGTTGAAGGGATTCGGGCGGTTCGGCTCGAGCGCCAGATAGCGCGGATCCGGGGGAATCGGAGAGGCGCCCGCCCGATCGTGGATTCGAATGCTCACGGAAGCCGGCTCGGAGTAGTTCGGGATCTCGTCGAACGCGAAGACGGAGTAGTAGTAGGTCTCCCCGGGCAGAATCCCTTGATGCAAGAAGGATCCCGATTCGCCCGGCCGGGCCGGGAAGCGCCCCCCCTCCTCTCCCTCCTCGGGATGCGCCGGCGCGCGTTCCCTCGAGAAGCGGACGAGGATCCCGGCAAGGTCGGCGTCCGGCGGGTTTCGCCAAGTCACGGTGACCGTTCGCTGGTCTTCGGCCGGAAGAAGAGCCGCCGAGAGACCCAGTGCGAACACGAGCGGAAGAAGACGCGCGTTTCGACCGATCACCTTTCCCACCGATCCGGAGCGCCGCGATCCCCGGCGCCGGCACCGCCGAACGAACGAAACCCGAGAAGACCCGAAAGCGAGGGCGGGCGGTGGACGCGCCCGCCGCCCGCCCGTTTCGCCGCGTGATCGTTTCTACCTATCGGACCAGGACCATCTTCTTCGTGTCGGAGAAGGCGCCCGCCTCCATCCGATAGAAGTACACGCCGGATCCGGCCGCGACTCCCGACTCGTTCTTCCCGTCCCAAACCGCCTGGTGCGCGCCCGCCGGCATCGTACGATCGACGAGATCCCTCACGAGCCTCCCCGACGTCGAGTAGATTCGAATCTTCACGCGCTCCTCGGCCGGGAGCGTGAAGCGGATCGTCGTCGCCGGGTTGAACGGGTTCGGGCGGTTCTGCGCGAGCTCATACACCAGACGCGGCGCCTCGTCCCCGAGGCCGGTCGGGTTGTACGGCTCGCCGAAGAAGCTCGAGAGGATGGTCTCGACGTTCGCGCGGAGATGCGCGTGGTTCATCCGGTACGGACGGCCGCTCAGGAAGGCCAGCTTGGCGCCGTTCGGCCGGTGAGTCCCTCCGGCCGCTGGGTTCCGCCACGCGCCGCTCCCCTGAACCCCCACCGCCGAGTTCGACGTGAAGAGAAGCTCCGTTTCACCGCTCGCGAACACTGTGTCAAAGAGCGCATTGAACGACTGCGAGGCGGTAAAGCTCTGGTTCACGAGACCCGGATGGCGCGACACGAAGTTCGTGAGGGTGTTCTCCACGTCCCCGGTCCACGTCACCCCGAGATACTCGGCAAGCGCGCTGTAGAGGAAGTCTTGTCCCATCCGCGAGAGGAAGAGAACGTTCCCTCCCGCCCGGAGATAGTCGAGCACCGAGGTCGAGAGCCACTTCTCGAGATCGCCGTTGTAGTTGTTCCCCACCCAAACGACAGCAGAGAACTGTTTCAGCGTGTCGGAGGGGACCGCCTTGTTCGTCCCGAGCGGCGCGGGGAGCGTCGAGGGATAGCCCCCCGTCGGCGCCTGGAAGAGATCCCAGAAGGAGATCGGATGGCTCCCCCAGAAGACGCTGTCCTCGTACGCGGTGCGGATCTCGCTCCCGTAGTTCGTCCAGTCCACGCCGTTCACCACAAGGATCCCGCGCTCGAAGGTCGGGTTCACGACCGGTTCCTGGATCGCCTTGAGGATCCAGCCCCCCTGGGCTCTGTCGAGCCGGATGTCGATCGGGTCCTTGTTCACTTGAAGGATGAAGGTCTGACTCGCGAGCGTGTTCTGAACGACGATCGTCGTGTCCCCGGACGCGAACTGGACCCACACGTCGATCGGCATCTTGAAGACCGTGTTCGTCTGCTTTTGGTCGATCCGGAGCGCGATCTCCCAGCCGCCGCCCGAGGGTTGGTCGGACCAGGAGTATGTGTAGATCGGGTAGTACTCCTCGTAGATCCACTGGTGGAAGAAATCCTGAAGGTCCATTCCCGAGATCGTCTCCGAGACCGTCCGGAAGTCCTCGGTCGTCGCGTTTCCGTAGAGGGTCGGGGCGTATTCGCGCCAAGCCCGCGTGATGTCGAAGAAGGTCGCGTCCCCGACCACGTGCCGGAGCATGTGAAGAACCCAGTTCGCCTTGTTGTACGAAAGATCGACGTTCAGGATCGACGAGAAGTCTGTCGGGTCCTGGACGTAGATCGTCCCGGGCCCGAAATACTTCGTGTTCCTCATGTCGATGCGGTACTGGCCGATTCCGTATTTGTACTCGCTCCAGAGCGCTTCCGAGTAGGTGGCGAACCCCTCGTTCAGCCAGATGTGATGCCAGGTCGCCGGCGTGATCATGTCTCCCCACCACTGGTGGGCGAGCTCGTGCGCCACGACGTATTCGTTCCAGAAGCCCATGCTCGAGCAGGTCTGGTGCTCCATCGCGCCACCCCAGAGAAACTCCGCATGGCCATACTTTTCATCGATAAATGGATATTCGCCGTAGATCGTCTTGAAGAAGCTCATGATGGCCGGCGTCTCGCTGACGACCGCGTTCACCGACGAGTAGTGGCTCGGAAAGACGAAGTTCTGAATCTCCATCGAGTCGGTCGGGCCGTAGCGGTACCACTTGGAGAAGACCGTGTAGGGATGCGCGGCGAGCGAGACGAGATAGGTGGAAATCGGGTACCTCTCGTGCCACCAGTACGTCTTCTTCCCCGGCGCGCTCGTGCTGTCGACCTCGACGAGGACTCCGTTGGATGCGACGATGAGGTTCGAAGGAACGGTGACCCTTATTTCGGCGGAGTCCGCCTTGTCGCCGACCACGTCCTTGCACGGCCACCAAGAGCGAGCCCCGAACGGCTCGCTCAGGCTCCAGATCATCGGGCTCCCCTCGAACGTGTCGAAACCGAACGCCCCCCAGCTCGGGTCGGGCGTCCCGTGGTAGTCCACGACGACGGTGAAGACCTCGCCCGGAGCGTAGGTCGCGCCCAGGTCGATCGTGAGGAGGTCGTTCGCGTGCACGAAGGCGGCCGGGTTCCCGTCCACGGTGACGGCATCCACCGTCATGTTGTCGAGGAGGTCGAGATCGATCTCGTCGATCGAAACCCCGACCGGCTTCGCGTCGGTCCGGACCGAACCGGTCACGACCGAAGTCGTCGGATCGAGGTCCAGATCGAGATCATAGTAGGTGACGTCGAACTGCTCCTGAGTCCGCGTCATCTTTCCCATCGCGCGGAAGAGCCTCTCGAAGGCCTTCGCCTTCCGTTCCGCCTCGATCGGGCCCGCGAAGACGCGTGGGATTCCCTCGTCTTCGTCCTGCGCGGGCGCGGGCGGGGCGAGAACGAACAGTGCGGCGAGGGCGAGAACCGCTCCACAGAGGTGGCGCGAGAAGGTGCGCAAGGCCGGTTTCATCCGTTTCTCCTTCTGTCTGTCCGAGCAATTGTTGAAACGCCGGGAGAGCGGGGAGTCGCAGCTGATTATAGACCCGAACTCGCTGTCCGTCAAGGGGTTACCGGACGAGAACCGCCGGGCGCGCGTAGGAGATCCCCGCGGCGCGGAGGCGATAGACGTACACCCCCGAGGGGACCTCGCGTCCCGCCTCGTCCGTCCCGTCCCAGACGACCTCGTGCGCTCCGGCCGCGCGCTCCCCCTCGACGAGGCGCCGCACGAGCCTTCCTCTCGCGTCGAACACGAAGAGCTCGACCCGCTCCGGATACTTGAGATCAAAACGGAACACGGTGGAAGGATTGAACGGGTTCGGGGCATTGGGATGGAGACGGGCCGGCGCGTCCGGCGCCCCCGCGAGAACCTCCGTGTCGATGCCCGCGCGGATCGGGAACGTGTACCAGGCGGCCGGCTCGGTGCGCGGCATTCCCTCCTCGCGCCCGCTGTTGTCCTCCGCGTGAATGAAGTAGTCGACGGTCGTCGACTCCGGAGGGCTCGGGATCTCCCCCTCGTAGAGATCGCCGCCGGCCGCGCTCATCGGAACGGTCTCCCAAGACTCCCCGGCGAACCGGTAGGAGAGATCGACCAGGCTGATCCCCGTTTCGCTTCGATCGTCCACGAACGCGGTCACAGACACGGGACCGGTCTGGACCCCCTCGATCGGGACGTGCGAGACGCGGAGCATCCCACGGTCCGCGACCCCCATCGCGCGGCAGTGAAGCGCGTCGTCGGTGAGGAAGCCGCTGTAGGAATAACCCGCGACCGTGTAGCCCGGAGCCGCGGCGCGGTACGCATTGATCGCCTGGTTGTCGTAGGTCGAGTTCCCGAAGAACGGGACGTAGATCTTCCTGTTCAGAATGAGCGAGTTCGTGTAAGCCGCCGGTTCGCTTCCCAGGTTGTAGCAGTACACCCGATGCACGTTGTAGTTCCGCCCGGTGGACGCTTGCAGAGAGGCGATCAGCGTCGCGCGCTGCTCGAGAGCGGCGTACGTGTAGTGGCTCGTCCAGACCTGCTTGATGAGAACGTTCTCCTCGTCGAGGAATTTCGCCCATGTGTCGATGTGGTGGATGCCGCCCGATGAGATGTCGTCCACGACATAGTATGTGGCGATCCCGAGGTAGTCCTCCATCAGCTGGTCGACCTGGGCGGGGGTCATTCCGTGATAGCTCATCGCCTCGTCATAGACGAGATCGGTCGACATGCTCGTGTGCTCGCCGTCCGTCATGTAGTTTCCGCCGGTGTGCACCATCCCGTGGTAGTAGACTGGGATGCCCTGCTGCGCGCCGAAGAGGCCGTTGATCGCGTCGTCCTGCGGGCGCGGTCTGTTGTACTTGTGGTCGATGAGCCCGATGTCGCCGTACCCGTCGAAAACCCACCAAGGCCCGTAGTCGCGGGTCCAGATCGAGTTGCTCGCCGCGATGAGCCACTGGACGCGGCTCGTATCGACCCCGTTCGCCACAAAGTTGCTCACGGCGCTCGAGTAGGAGCTCGAGCTCACGATGACGTGAAGGATCACGTCGTCGTCGAAGTCGCGAAGGAGGTTGTAGGGAAGCCCGAGCGGATAGCGGATCAGAACGCCCGTAGACGGTTCCCACTCGGCGCAGTTTCGAATCGGCGCGAGCGGCGGCGGGTCGGCGCGGAAGCGCAAGGGGACGAGCTTCCATTCCTCAAGAAGGAGAAGCTCATCCTCGGTCGGGGCGCGCGGGAGAAGCTCCTCGAGCCCGTCGACATCCCATTCAGCCGGAATGGGCGCAGGGAGGAGAGCGAGCGAGAGAACGGCGGCTAGAATCCAGGTGCGAAGCCGAAAGTCCGACATCATCGTACCCCTCTCGGTCCGGAAGACCCAGCGGTCGCGCATGTTTTGGGAGAGCATGTTGATGATACCACAGAACAGGCTCCCAGACCATGCGCCGAATCGCGCCGCGCGATCCGGGCTCTGCCGAGCCCGCCGGAACTGGAAACCCTCGAGGGGACTGGAGGGTCAAGGAATACGGTTCTTGGCCGATCCTCGGATGGGGTACGGACAGGCGCGGCGGGTGGGCCTGCCGACCGAACCGCGGCGGTCGGGCCGCCGAGTCGTGTTCCGGTACCCTCGGGCGATCGGAGGCGCGAAAAGATGAGAATCGAGCGTTGGGCCGGTGTTCTCCTCCTCGTTCTTGCCGCAGCGGGGCCCTCCCGGGGGACCCTCGCGACGGAGCATCTCTCCTCGGACGCGGTGCTCTTGGCGATCCTCCCGGAGGTTTCCTTTGTGTGTGAAGGAAGAATCGGGGACCGCGAGGGGACGGCGACCTTCGAGCTCGACATCGGATCGTCGACCTCGGCCCACTCGGAGACCGCCCAACACGGGTGGTCGAGCGGTCTCGAGGAGCCCTTCGAGGTCTCGTATCACCCGGCGACCGGGATCGTCACGTTCGCGCTCGGCGCCGCGATGCTGACCTACGCGCCCGATCTCCCCTTCACCGAGCTCTTCCTCCGGACGCGCGCGACGCTTCCGGGAACATCCGCGCGGCTCTTCGATCTCTCGCTGAGCGGGGAGACGGTGAACGACGCCTCGGCGGCCGATGGAGACGCCTCGGGGATCGACATTCTCCGCATTCGGGGGGCCGATCTCGCGCGCGGGTTTGCGTTGACGGGGAAGGCGGTGTTCGAGTGGACCGGGACGGCGCCCTCGCAGTCGCGCCTCGCCCTTCAGATTCAGGCGGGCGAACCGCAGGCGACGACCGAAACCGAACCGATCAGCTGGGGAGGCGTGAAGTCTCTCTTCCGCTAATTCATTCTCGGTACCAGGTTCTCACGCTCCGTACCGGATTCTCTCGGGGGGCTCTGCACCCCGAGGTATCCGGTACGGACACCTCGCTTCCGCAGAGGTACCTGGTACCGACACCTCATTCTCGGTACCAGGTTCGCTCGGTGTCCGCACCGAGGTACCTGGTACCGACACCTATTTGATCTCCCAGCACTCCCCGCCCCTCAAGAGCGCGTCGAGATCCACGGGACCTTTTTCTTCGCGCGCGCGGCGGATCTGTTCCTCGACCATCTCCTCGTAGGTCGGGCGCCGCACGCTCCGGAGGACCCCGAGCGCGACCGGAAAGCTCGGGGCATCCATGCGCGCGAGATGGAACGCGATCCCCGGATCCGGCTCGTCCTCGCGGTGCACGAGAAGATCCTCTTCGCCGACGCCGTTTCCAAGCGTCACGACCTCGAGCGCCCCGTCCTTCCGGCGGATCCCCTTCTCCCGGTTCGCCCCGAAAACGATCGGCTCGCCGTCGACCAGATGGACGGCCCGGTCGTCCCCCTTCTCGACGGAATCGAACGCTCCGTCGTTGAAGATCACGCAGTTCTGATAGATCTCGACGAACGCCGTCCCCTCGTGCCGCGCCGCCCGTTCGAGGACCATCGCGAGATGCTTCGTGTCCGAATCGATCGTGCGCGCGACGAACGTCCCGTCCGCGGCGAGAGCGAAGCAGCACGGATGGACCGGGTAGTCGACCGATCCCATCGGGCTCGAGCGGGTCCGCTTCCCGAGCCCCGAGGTCGGGGAGTACTGCCCCTTCGTCAACCCGTAGATCCGGTTGTTGAAGAGGAGGATCTTGACGCCGAGGTTTCGTCGGATCGTGTGGAGCAGATGATTCCCGCCGATCGAGAGGCCGTCCCCGTCCCCAGTCGCGATCCAGACCGAAAGATCGGGATTCGCTGTCTTGATTCCGGTCGCAACGGTCGGCGCGCGCCCGTGGATCGTATGGAACCCGTACGTGTTCATGTAGTAGGGAAAGCGGCTCGAGCACCCGATGCCGGAGACGAAGACATACTTCTCGCGCGGGATGCCGATCGAGGGGAGCACCTTCTGGGTCTGGGCGAGGATCGAGTAGTCCCCGCAACCGGGGCACCACCGAACCTCCTGATCCGACACGAAATCCTTGCGGGAGAGAGCCGCCGAACGTTCTTCGCTCATCGGTTGATCCTTAAATGAACTCCTCGATCTTCGCGAGCACTTCGCGGATCTTGAACGGCTGCCCCGCGACCTTGTTCATCCCAAAGGCATCGATCAGATAGCGTGAGCGGATCAGGAAGCGAAGCTGGCCTGTGTTGTTCTCCGGAACGAGCACCTTCTCGTAGCCTCGAAGAACATCGCCCAGATTTTTCGGGAACGGGTTCAGATACCGGAGGTGAACATGCCCGACCGACCGTCCCATCGCGCGGGCCTTCTTCGCCGCCTGCGAGACCGCGCCATAGGTGCTCCCCCACGTGAGGAGAAGGAGATCGCCCTGCGAAGGCCCTTCGACCGCCGCCTCGGGGATGTCGCCGGCAATCCCCTCGACCTTCCGCAGACGAAGCTCGGTCATCCGCTGATGGTTGGCGGGATCGTAGTTGACGTTCCCGCTCTTGTCGGCCTTCTCGATCCCGCCGATTCGGTGCTCGAACCCGGGAGTCCCTGGAACCGCCCAGGGCCGGGCGAGCGTCCTCGGATCGCGGAGATACGGCATGAACCCCTTCGGTTCGTTTGGATGTCGAACGTCGATCTTCGGAAGATCCGCGGCCCGCGGGAGCTTCCACGGTTCCGCGCCGTTCCCGAGATACCCGTCGGAGAGCACGACGACCGGAACCATGTACTTCACGGCGATGCGGAACGCCTCGATCACGATCGCGAAGCAGTCCGCCGGGGTCGCCGGCGCAAGAACGACGACCGGCGAGTCGCCGCTCCTTCCGAAAAGCCCGAGAAGAAGATCCGACTGCTCGGTCTTCGTCGGAAGCCCGGTGCTCGGCCCCGCCCTTTGGATGTCGAGGACGACGACCGGGAGTTCCGTCATGACCGCGAGACCGAGCATCTCTCCCTTGAGCGCGAGCCCGGGACCGCTCGTTCCGGTGACCCCGAGGTGTCCCGCGAAGGCGGCGCCGAGCGCGATCCCCATCGCGGCGATCTCATCCTCGCTCTGCACGGTGCGGACCCCGAGGTGCTTGTAGCGGGCGAGCCCGTGGAGCACGTCGCTCGCCGGCGTGATCGGGTAGCTCGCGTAGAGGAGCGGCGTGTCGGCGAGAAGGGAAGCCGCGACGCACCCGAGCACGAGCGCCTCGTTCCCCGAAACCTTGCGATAGAGGCCCGGCTCGATCGACGCCTTGCGCACTTTGTAATGCGTCGTGAAGACCTCGCCGACCTCCCCGTAGACGAACCCCGCCTTGAGCGCGGTTGCGTTCGCTTCCGCGAGCTCCGCCTTCCCCGCGAACTGCCCGCGGATCCAGTCGAGGGTCGGTTCGAGCGGCCGGTCGTAGAGCCAGTACAGGAGGCCGAGCGCCCAGAAGTTCTTGCAGCGGTCGGTCTGCTTCTTCGGGAGCGCGCTCTCCTTGAGAGCCTGCGCGTTCAGCGTTGTGATCGGGATCTTCACGACCTGGAAGTCGGCGAGGCTCCCGTCCTCGAGCGGGTTCGATTCGTAGAGCGCCTTCTTGAGATTCTGGGGCGTGAAGGCGTCGGTGTTGACCAGCACGCGCGCGTTCCTCGGAAGATCGGGGAGGTGCACCTTCAAGGCGGCCGGATTCATCGCGACGAGAACATCCGGCTGATCCCCCGGAGTCTGAACGTCCGTGCTGCCGAAGTGGATCTGAAACGAGCTGACCCCCGGAAGCGAACCGGCGGGGGCGCGGATCTCGGCCGGATAGTCGGGAAGGGTGCTGATGTCGTTCCCGATGACCGCCGACGTGTGCGTGAACTGCGAGCCGGTGAGCTGCATCCCGTCGCCGGAATCCCCGGCGAAGCGGATCACCACCTGCTCGACTTCCTCGATCGGCCCGCTCCGAGTCTTCGGCTGTTCCGCGCTTCGCTCCATTTGCCTCTCGCTCCGGCTCGACCGCGATCGCCGCCGAGCCTCTTGTCGCGAGAACCGCTTTCCCTTCGCGCCCATCCGAAAACGCGCTCGGAGGGACGATGACGCGCGTGTCCCCCGCGGGCACCCGATGCTCGCAGGTCGCTCGGCGATCGTCAACCGCCCCGATTCCCCGCGGCGGAGAAGCGCGGAATCCAGGAAGACGATCCCCTTCTGTGGTACTATCTATGATGCGCGGGGCGCCCGCGCAAGCCATCCCGAGACAACGGCAATCCAATCGGCGGCCCCCCGCCCGAAAGGAACATGGTGAAGAGATACGCGCCTTTCCTCCTCGCCGGTCTTTTTTCCGCTCTCGCGCTCCTCTTCGTGCTCGCTCCGAGGGGGGCGAGGAACTACCCCGCGCCGACCGAGCACACGCTCGACGAAGACGCCGAGCGGCGCAACCGAACCCTCCGCCGGGCGTGGATCGAGGAGATGCACCGGGCGGCGCCGGATGTCGACTGGCGGGCGATCGAGAGAGCGAACGGCGCCGAGCGGCAGCGCGTGCGGAACGAAACCCCCCGCCCGCGAATCTCCCTCTGGACCGAGCTCGGCAGCCGGAACCTCGCCGGGCGGATGCACGCGGCCGCCCTCTCCGCGTCGGGGGACAGCCTCTACGGAGGGTCGTCGCGCGGCGGGGTCTGGAAAGCTTCCCTGAACGGTGAGGGATGGCGCCCCCTCGGGGACAACCTCTTCGGCGGAAGCCACGGGATCGCCGTCGCCGCGGGCCCTCCGGAGATCGTCACCTCGATCACCGACGACGGGCTCCTCCACTACACCGACGACGGCGGGGCGACCTGGCTCGTCCCGGCCGGCCCCGAACCGGATCTCACCCAATGCAAACGCGTTCTCTCCGACCCGGGAACGCCGAACCGCGTCTATCTTCTCGCTCGAAAGGATGCCACATCAAGCAAACTCTGGCGCTCCGACGACGGCGGACGGACCTACACGCGGATCGCGCGTCTCGGTCCGAACCCGGCCGACATTTGGATCGACCGGGTTTCCGGAGGGAGCCTTTACCTGCTCTCGACAAACCGCCTCCTCCGCACGGACGACGCCGGCGCCTCGTGGGACACGCTCGGCCTCCTTCCACCGGCGAGCCCGGGGAACGTCGTCCTCACCGGCTCGGAGGCGGGCGCGCCGACCCTCTATGCCGCGGCCGAAAGCGGCGGATGGAAGCTCTATCGATCGTCCGACGGCGGGTGGACGTGGACGTACCGGCACGACATTCACGACTTCTGGGAGACGCTGTGCGCCTCGATCGCCGATCCGAATCTCGTCCTTTTCGCGGGGGTCGAGATGTGGCGCTCGACCGACGGGGGCGACGCTTTCGCCAAGGTGAACAACTGGTGGGATTACTACGGCGACCCCCTCACGAAGCTTCACGCCGACTTCCCGGGAACCGACTGCGTGTGGGGGCCCTCCGGCGAAATCTTTTATATATCAACGGACGGCGGACTCTACCGGAGCGACGACGGGGTGGCCCGTGTGACCAACATCTCGCTCGAGTACCTCGGCGTGAGCCAGTACTACAGCACGCTCACGAGCGTGAACGACCCCTCGCTCATCCTCGCGGGATCCCAGGATCAGGGCTATCAGAGGAGCCTCGGCGAGGCGATCGGGACGTGGCGCGATTTCGATCAGCTGTGGAGCGGCGACTACGGGCATCTCACTTCCACCGACGGAAGCCACAATCGCGTCTACTCGGTCTATCCCGGCTTCTTCCTCATCCAGAAGGGGGAGACGAACCCGGTCCTTTCCTCGATCGACTTCCCCGCGGGGGAATCGTACTCCTGGATGCCCTTCATCCTCGCCGACCCGGAGGATTCGCTCGCGTTCTTCTTCTCGGCGAGGCGCCTGCATCTTTACCGGGTGGGAACGCACGGCTGGTCCTCCACCGTCTCGGCCCAGGATTTCACCGTGCACGGCGGCGCGTACCTCACCGCCCTCGGGATCTCGCCGGTCGATACGGATCGCCGGATCGCGGTGACGAACTCGGGCATCGTTTGGTACTCGACGGACGGCGGCGCGGCTTGGAGCGTCTCCCCCGACAACGGCCCCTCGGCCCACTACTTCTACGGAACGGCGGTCGCGTTTTCGCCGACGGATCCCGAGGTCGCCTTCCTCGGCGGGAGCGGGTACAGCGGACCCGCGGTCTATCGGACCGAGGACGGCGGGATCACGTGGGACCCGGCGAGCGACGGCCTCCCCTCGACGCTCGTCTACGGGCTCGCGTTCGAGGACCCGTCCGGGGGCCCGCTCTACGCCGCGGCCGAGGCGGGGCCGTATCGGCGCGATCCCGCGACCGGCCTCTGGGAGGCGATCGGCGCGGCCGACGCGCCTCTCACGACCTACTGGTGCGTCGAGGCGGTCCCTGCGGCGAGCGTGATGCGCTTCGGGACCTACGGGCGCGGGATTTGGGACTACGACACAGGCGTACAGAGCGCGGTCGCTTCCGCGGAGAACGACGCGCACGCAGCCTCCGCTCTCGAGAGCTTTCCGAACCCGTTCAACGCGGCGGCGACGATTCGTTTTTATCTAAAGGACAGCGGGCCGTTCACGCTCGCGATCTACGAAGCCTCGGGCCGTCGCGTCCGTCTTCTCGCGTCGGAAAGCCGCGCGGCGGGCGAGCACGAGATCGTCTGGGACGGAACGAGCGACCGAGGGATGGGCGCCGCGAGCGGGGTCTACACGGCGCGGCTCGAGAGCGGAGGACGCGCGTGGACCCGCCGGATGGTTCTCGCGCGATAGGCGAAGCCTCTTCCTATCCGCGGCGATCGACCGCCCGATCGTCCGAGAAGATCCGCATCGCGCGCCATCTCCCCGAGCGATACCGATAGAACGTCCCCGCGGCCATCAGGAGATAGCTCGCGCACCCCGCGATCCAGGCATCGAGAACGCCGCCCCCCCTTGCCTCCACCATGTAGTAGGTCACAGGAACGAAGAAGAGAAGCAGCACGACGAACGCGAACACCATCGGGAAGCGGGTGTCCCCCGCGCCCTGCAGGATGCCGAGACCGATCATCCGGAGACCGTCGAAGATCTGGAAGACGGCGGCGGCGAGGGCGAGCCCGCCGGCCATCGCGAGCACCTCGGGGTCGGCGGTGAAGAAGCCGAACACCTCGCGCCCAACGAGCGCGACCGCGGCGGCGAAGACGACGGTGTAGTAGAGACAGAAGAGATAGACCTCGTTCCCGTAGCGCTCTGCGCGGTCCGGATCGCGCGCGCCGATCTGATTCCCGACGAGAATCGTCGCGGCCATCGTGAGCCCCCAAAGCGGCATGAACGAGAACGAGAGGATTTGGATCGTGATCTGGCTCGCCGCGAGGCTCGCCGCGCCCGCGCGCCCGATGAGCGCGCTGAAAACGGTGAACCCGAGCATGTCGATGAAATCGCCGATGCTGGCCGGAAAACCGACGCGCGTCATGTCCCGGATTTTGGCGAGCGAGGGGACGCGCGGGAGATGAACGCGGTAGCGGGCTCGGAACCGGCCCGGTGAAAAGAAGCAGACGAGCAGGATCGCGGCGTTCGTGAAGACCGCGAGGCTCGTCGCGATCGCCGCTCCGCCGATCCCCATCGGCTCGACCGCGAACCGAAGCTCCCCTCCGATCGAGACTCCGCGGAATCCGAAAATGAGAAAGTAGTCGAGCACGACGTTGAGAAGGTTCGCCGCGATCCCGCTGATCATCGGGGTCTTCACATCCTTGCGTCCGTTGAAGAACCCCGTGAGGCACATCACGAGCTGCGTGCCGACCGCTGAATAGGTCCGGATTCGAATGTACACATACGAAGCTTCCTGGATCTCGGACGAGTTTCCGGTCCATCCGAGGACGATCCGGCTCCACCCGCCCGCGAGCATGAGAAGGAACCCGGTCGCGAGCGCGATGTAGATTCCCTGCCACGTGTAGTCGCCGACTGCGGGGTCGTCTCCGCGGCCGTTCGCTTGCGCGACGAAGGTCGACGTAACGCGCGAGAGCGCGTTGAAGACCGTGTACATCGTCCAGGTGATCATGCCGCCGAGGCCGGCCGCGCCGAGCGCGAGGCTGGAGACGTGCCCGAGAAACGCCGCGTCCACCGTCCACATGAGCGTATGAGAGAGCATCGTGAGGACGGTCGGCGTCGCGAGGGAGAGAATCTCCCGCCCGTGCCGAATCCCGATTCTTTCCGCCAGGCGCATCGTTCCGTCCTCGAGTGCGGGCGAACGCGCCCCCCCGCGGGGCGCACGCGAAGGCCCCTCGGAAGCGGAGGGGCCGCGCCGAGCATTCTACACGAGGAGCGGCCGGAAGCGGGCGAGCGAATCGTCATCTGGAAGGCGCGATGCCTTCGCCGTATAATGCCGCGATGGCGCGGACGCTCCGCGCCGCGCGATCCTGCGGCTGGAAGGGACGGGCGGACCCGCGAGCCGTTCATCCGCGCCGAAGAGGAACCGAAGCGCCTCTCCGAAAAGGAAGAAGACGAATGCGCACATACGATCCGACCTGGAACCTCGACTCCCTCTACCGGGGTGGCAGCCGTTCGCCCGAGTTCCGGAGCCATCTCGACGCGTGCGACGCGGCGCTCGACGCGTGCGGCCCCTCTCTCTCCGAGCTCCCGAAACGCCCCGGCCCGGAGTGGGCGCGGGCGATCCTGGGCCTGCAGGACGTCGGCGCGTGCATTTGGGACGCCAACAGCTTCGTCGAGTGCCTCGAGGCCCAGGACGTTTCCGACGCGCTCGCGGGACAGCTCGCCGGCCGCGTGCAGACGATGAACGCGCGTCGCGCGATGCTTCTCACCGAGATGGAGAGCCGTCTTCTCGCGGCGACCGAGGAGGAATGGAAGGAGTTGCTCTCGCGCCCCGATCTCTCCGCGATTGCTTTCACTCTGAATGAACTTCGGGAGATCGCCCGCCTCAAGATGCCGCCGGAAAAGGAGCGGCTCGTCGAGGAGCTCTCCGTCGACGGCTACCACGCTTGGGGGCGGATGTACGAGAAGATCGCGGGGAGCCGGCGCGTCGAGTTCGAGGAAGAGGGAAAGAAGCTCGCCCTCTCGATGGGACAGGTTCACAACCGCCTCGAGAACCCCGACCGCGACGTTCGGAAGAGGGCGTTCGAAAAGATGGAGTCTGCCTGGAGCGAGGTTGCCGAGCTCGCGGCGATCGCGCTGAACAGCCAGGCGGGCTATCGGCTCAGCCTCTACAAGAACCGCGGCTGGGAGTCGGTGCTCGCGGAACCGCTCCGGATCAACCGGATCAAGCGGGAGACCCTCGAGGCAATGTGGAGCGCCGTGGCGGACGAGAGCGCGCGCCTCGTCCCTTACATGAAGGAAAAAGCGCGCCTCCTTGGAATCGAGCGCCTCGCCTGGTACGACCTCGCCGCGCCGGTCGGATCCTCCGACCGGAAGTTCACCTACGGCGAGGCGGCCGAGTTCATCCTCGAGCAGTTCGGCCGCTTCAGCGAGGATCTTCGCGACTTCGCACGCGGCGCGCTCGAGAAGCGATGGATCGAGGCGGAAGACCGGGCGGGGAAGCGCGCGGGGGGATTCTGCACCGATTTCCCCTTGAAGGGAGAGACCCGCATCTTCATGACCTTCGGCGGTTCTTTCGGAAGCGTCTCCACGCTCGGACACGAGCTCGGACACGCGTACCATAGTTGGATCGTCAAGGATCTCCCCTTCTGGGCGACGCAGTACCCGATGACCCTCGCCGAGACTGCGAGCACGTTCTCCGAGATGATCCTCTCGGACGCCGCGCTCGAGGCGGCCTCCTCCGACCGGGAGCGGCTCGCCCTTCTCCGCATCCAGGCGGATGACGCGGTCACGATGATGATGAACCTCCGGGCGCGCTTCCTTTTCGAGACGTCGTTCTTCGACGCGAGGCGGACGAAGAGCCTCACGGTCGAGGAGCTGAACGCCGAGATGAGAAAGGCCGAGGAGACCGCATACCGCGGCGCTCTCGATCCGAACGGGTACCATCCGCTCTTCTGGGCGTCGAAGCTTCACTTCTACATCACGGGCACGCCTTTCTACAACTTCCCCTACGTGTTCGGGTACCTCTTCAGCAACGGGATCTATGCACGCGCGGTCCTGGAGGGTCCGTCGTTCGCGCGGAAGTACGCGGCGCTTCTCCGCGAGACCGGAAGGGGGACCTGCGAGGAAGTGGCGAGGAAGCACCTCGGCGTCGATCTCGCGAAGCCGGAGTTCTGGAAGAGCGCGACGGACCGCGCGGTCGAAAAGGCGGACCGGTTCGTCGCGCTCGCGGGCCGGGTGTAGCCCCGCGCCCCGGTTTTTCTATATTGAGAAGCGGAGCCGGCCGGAAGGCGCGGGAACGCCCGGGAGAACCTCTTTTGCCGGGGAGGTGCGTCACGCATGAAGAAGAAGAAGCCGATGGGGGAGTTCCGGGCCTACCGGACCGAGATGAACGAGCGTATCCTCGCCGAGGGGATGAAAGAGCTCAACCGGTTCTTCGCCCTCGACACGGGGGCCTACCGGGAGGGGGAAATCCCGGTCGTTTGGAAAGAGCTGATGGGGCTCGTCGGATCGATGGTCCTCCGGTGCGATGACTGCATCTGTTATCACATCGACCGGAGCGTCGCCGAGGGGGCGACCCGCCGGCAGGTGCTCGAGGCGATGAACATCGCGCTCGTGATCGGAGGATCGATCGTCATCCCGCATCTTCGGAGGGCGTTCGAAACGCTCGACGAGCTCCTCCCCGAGGAGAAGCCGGGCGGGTGATATCGCGGAGAGATCGATGATTCGTGTCGGAAATTATGAGATCGTTTCGGTCGCGGCCGGGCACGACCGCCTCGACGGAGGCGCGATGTTCGGGGTCGTGCCGAAGATCCTCTGGGAGAAGACTGAGGACGTCGATGAGAAGAACCGGATGCGGATGGCGCTACGCGTGCTCGTCGCGCGGGACCGCGCGGCGGGACGGCTCATCCTCACCGACGCGGCGGCCGGATCGCGATGGGAGAAGGAAGAAGCGGAACGCTTCGGGATCGAGGATGACCCGGGGGCGCTCGACCGCGCGATTTCCGCGTTCGGATGCGCTCCCGAGGACGTCACCGACGTCATCCTCACTCACCTCCACTTCGACCACTGCGGCGGCGCCGTTCTCGCGGACACCGAAGCGAACGACGAAACGCGCCCCCGCTTTCCAAACGCGACCCTCTGGGTTCACGCGCTCCAATGGAAGCACGCCGCGAGCCCGTCGGTGAAGGACCGCGCTTCTTATCGCGCCCGAGACATCCGCGGAATCGAGAGCACCGGGAAGCTTCGGGTTCTCGATGGGGACCCGCCTCCATCCCCGTTCCCCGGGATTCGCTTCTTCGTCTCGAACGGGCATACGCCGGGACAGCTCCTCCCTCTCTTCGAGGACGACCGCCCGCTTCTCTTCGCCTCGGACATGATCCCGACAGCCGCTCATCTTCCTCTTCCTTGGGTGATGGCGTACGACCTTCACCCGATGACCACGATCGAGGAGAAGGAGCGCGTGTTCGCGATGTGCCGCGACCGAGGGCTTCGGATCGCGTTCTGCCACGACCTTCGCGCGGGCGCCGTCTCGGTTGCGATCGAGAAAGGGAAACCGCGCGTCGCGGAAGTCCTCGACACGGACCCGCCGCGCGCGTTTGTTGAATCATAAAGCGCCTTGCGCGACCCCTAGGTCGCGCGCCGAATCCGCGGGAGATCTTCGGCCCGGAGGGTTCCCATGCCGGACAAACTCGACCGAACGTTCAAGCATCACCTCTACGATATCGATCCCGAAGAGACCAACGAGTGGATCGAGTCGCTCGACCGCGTCCTCGAGAAGGACGGGCCGAACCGCGCGCGCTTTCTCCTCCGCAAAATCCTGAAGCGGGCGCGCATGCAGGATCTCGGCCTCGAGCTCGTCCGCACCCCGTACTTCAACACGATCCCTCCCGAGCTCGAGCCGGAGTTCCCCGGCGACGAGGCGATGGAGAAGAGAATCCGGCGCATCGTCCGATGGAACGCGATGGCGATGGTGAGCCGCGCGAACTCCCGGTTCGCGGGCCTCGGCGGCCATCTCTCGACCTACGCGTCGGCCGCCTCGCTCTACGAGGTCGGGTTCAACCACTTCTTCCGCGGGAAGAGGGGAAACGACCCCGGCGACCAGATCTACTTCCAGGGGCACGCGGCGCCCGGCATCTACGCGCGCGCGTTCCTGGAGGGAAGGATCACCGAGGAGCAGCTCGAGCATTTCCGGCGCGAGACCGGGGGGAAGGGTCTTCCGTCGTACTGTCATCCGCGCCGGCTTCCCGACTTCTGGGAGTTCCCGACGGTGAGCATGGGGCTCGGCCCTTTGAACGCGGTCTACCAAGCGCGTTTCAACCGATATCTTCACGCCCGCGGCCTCGCGGACACGTCCGCGTGCCGCGTTTGGTGCTTCACGGGAGACGGTGAGATGGACGAGCCGGAGGCGATCGCCCCGCTCCGCATCGCCGCGAACGAGAAGCTCGACAACCTGATCGTCGTCGTGAACTGCAACCTCCAGCGCCTCGACGGCCCGGTGCGCGGAAACGGAAAGATCATCCAGGAGCTCGAGTCGGTCTTTCGCGGGTCCGGGTGGAACGTGATCAAGGTGGTGTTGGGACGCGAGTGGGACGATCTTCTCCGCAGAGACGCGCACGGCGTTCTGATCGAGCGCCTGGACACGGTCGTCGACGGATGGTTCCAGCGCTACAGCGTCGAGGACCCTTCCTTCACGCGCGAGCATTTCTTCGGCGCGGACGAGCGGCTTCGCGCGCTCGTCGCCTCGCTCAGCGACGACGACATCTGGCATCTCCGGCGCGGAGGGCACGACTGCCGGAAGGTGTACGCGGCCTACCGGACGGCGGTCGAGCACGAGGGAGAACCGACGGCGATTCTCGTGAAGACCGTGAAGGGGTGGGCGCTCGGATCCGGCTTCGAGGGGAAGAACGTCGCGCACCAGCTCAAGAAGCTGAACACCGATCAGCTCCGCGCCTTCCGCGACAAGCTGGAGCTTCCGATCCCGGACGAAGATCTCGAGGAGCTGCCTCCCTACTACCATCCGGGCGCCGAAAGTCCGGAGATCCGCTATCTCTGCGAGCGGCGGAAAGCGCTCGGCGGTCCGGTCCCCGAGCGCCGCGCGCAAGCGAAGACGCTCGACCTCCCCGGCGGCGCGCTCTACGACGAGTTCCGCACGGGAACCCCGGAGGGTCAGGAGGTCTCAACGACGATGGCCTTCGTCCGCCTTCTCCGGAAGCTCGTCCGCGACGAGAAGATCGGCAGGCACATCGTTCCTATCATTCCGGACGAGGCGCGCACGTTCGGTATGGAGTCTCTCTTCAAGGACCTCGGCATCTACGCCCCCTTCGGGCAGAGTTACGAACCGGTCGATCACGATTTTCTTCTTCGCTACCGCGAGGCGCCCGACGGGCAGATCCTCGAGGAGGGGATCACCGAGGCGGGGGCTCTCGCGAGCTTCACGGCGGCGGCGACCTCGTACGCCACCCACTCCGTCCCAATGATTCCTTTCTACATCTTCTATTCGATGTTCGGATTTCAACGGGTCGGCGATCTCGTCTGGGCGCTCGGCGACTCGCTCGGGCGAGGCTTCCTTCTCGGCGCGACGGCGGGACGGACCACCCTCGCCGGCGAAGGGCTCCAGCACAACGACGGCCACAGCCACGTCCTCGCCGCAACCGTGCCGAACGTGCGCGCCTACGACCCGGCCTTCGCCTACGAGCTCGCGGCGATCATCCGCGAGGGACTCCGCGCGATGTTCGAGAGGAACGAGGACTGCTTCTACTACATCACCCTCACCAACGAGAACTACTCGATGCCCCTGATGCCCGAAGGATGCGAGGAGGGGATCGTCCGGGGGATCTATCGCGTGCGGCGGGCCCCGGAGAGCTTCGAGCGGCGCGCGACGCTTCTCGGAAGCGGGCCGATCCTTCGCGAGGTCCTCCGCGCGGCCGGGATTCTCGAGGAGCGTTTCCAGGTCGGCGCCGATGTGTGGAGCGTGACGAGCTGGCAGGAGCTTCGCGCGGATGCACTCCAGGCGGAACGGTGGAACCGACTTCATCCGGAGAAGGAACGGCGCGTGCCGTACGTCACGAGAATGCTTAAAGGGGCAACCGGTCCCTTCGTCGCGGCGAGCGACTGGATGAAGCTCGTTCCCGACATGCTCGCCCGCTGGATCCCCGGCGACTTCGTCCCGCTCGGCACGGACGGCTATGGGCTCAGCGATACGCGCGAGGCGCTCCGCCGGCACTTCGAGGTCGACGCGGAGCACATCGCCGCGGCGGTCCTCTCCACGCTCGCCGCGCGCGGGGAGTGGGACGCTCGCGCCGCCGCCGATGCAATCCGCGCGCTCGGCATCGATACCGACGCGTAGAACGCTCGGTCGCGGGATTACATTCCGCGCGGCTTCTTCTTTCCGGTGTGTGCGGCCCTTGTTCCCTGCGCTTTTTCGATCGACTTCTTCTGAAGAGCAACGAGGCGCTTCTCCACCCGCTCGAAGAGGGTTCCCTCCTGCCACGATCCGTCCGCTCGACGGACACCCGCCTCGATGCCGGTGAGGATCTCGATCCCCTCCTCGACCCGCTTCACCGGATAGATGTGGAAGCGCTTCTCGGCGACCGCGCGTCTCACCTCTTCGTCGAGCATGAGATCAGGAACGTTCGCCTCCGGAATGAGGACCCCCTGCTTCCCGGTGAGACCGCGCTCCGCGCACGTGCGGAAGAACCCCTCGATCTTCTCGTTGACGCCGCAGATCGCCTGGATGTCCCCCTTCTGGTTCACCGATCCGGTGACCGCGAGGTCTTGCCGAAGAGGAACCTCCGAGAGCGCGCTGAGGATCGCGTAGAGCTCCGTCGACGAGGCGCTGTCACCGTCGACGCCGCCGTACGACTGCTCGAAGCAGACGCTCGCGCTCAAGGAGAGCGGGACCTCGCGCGCGAACTCCTCGCGCAGGTATCCGCTCAGGATGAGGACCCCCTTGTCGTGCGTGCTCCCGGAAAGCTTCGCCTCCCGCTCGACGTTGATGATCCCCGCCTTCCCCACGCCGACGGCCGCCGTGATCCGCGTCGGCACGCCGAAGCGGTGCTCCCCGTGCGCGAACACGGCGAGCCCGTTCACCTGTCCGACGCGCGAGCCGTCCGTATCGATGAGGATGATCTTCTCCTTCAGGCGGTCGCGGACCTTCTCCTCGAGGAGCGAGATCCGGTCCCTGCGCGCGTCGATCGCCTTGCGCACCGAGTCGACGCCGACCTTCTCCGACTCCGAAAGCCGCGCCCAGAATTCCGCCTCGCGGATCACGTCGGCGATCTCGCCGAAGCGGCTCGTGATCCGGTTCCGCCTCCCCGCGCGGCGCACGCCGTACTCGATGACGCGCGCCACCGCTTCACACGTGAATGGTCTCAACTTCTCGTTCTCGGCGAGAAACGCGACGAACGAGGCGTATTGCCCGACCGCCTCTCCGTTCAGGGCGATCTCGGTGTCGAAATCGGCCCGAACCTTGAAGATCTTCGCGAAATCCTCGTCGTACGCATGGAGGAGGAAATACAAATGCGGCGGACCGATCAGGATCACCTTCACGTCGATGTCGATCGGCTCCGGCTTCAGGCTCGCGGTCGAGAGCTGGAGGAGCCCCTCGATCCCCTGAATCACGAGCTCGCGGTACGTGAGAACGCGCTTCAGCGTCTTCCACAGACCCGGCTCCGAAAGGGAATCGAGCGCGTTCAACACGAGATATCCGCCGTCCGCCTGCAGCATCGATCCGGCCTTGATCTTCGTGAAGTCGGTGACCGCCTGCCCCCATCGGGTCACCGTCCGCTCGATCGTCCCGAAGACGTTGTTGTAGGTCGGGTTGGTCTCCATGACGACGGGGCACGCGCTCGTCTTCGAGTTGTCCAGAATCACGTTCACCCGGTAGGGAAGATACGGATCGGCCGGCTCCGCCGTCTTCAAAGGATCCGGCGGCCCGTCCCCCTCTCCCCCGGCCGCCTTCAACCGGTCGAGATGCGAAAGGACGTGCTCCTTGAGATCGTCGAGGTACTCGGCGATCCTCGCGTTCTCCTTGTGCGCATGCTTGAGGTCGTCGATGAAGTCGTCGATCAGCCCGTCGACCGCGCTCCGCTCGAGCCCCTCGAGCTTCTCCATCATCTCCGCGTTCAGGCGCCGCGATTCCTTCATCACCTCGCGCATCCGCTTGCGGAACAGGCCGTCCTTCTCCGCGAACCCCTTGAGGGTCGCCCCCTCCGGGAGCTCGATCTGGCCCGACTCGACGAGAAGCGCGAGCTGTTCGTACGGATACGCCTTGTCCCCCACGGGGATCAGGATCTCCGGCCGCGTGACGGGCCCGACCCGGATCTGGCTCAAGATGAAGCCGTTCTTCTTCAGCTCCTCCTCGAACGAGTGAAAGAGCTCCTTCTGCCGCTTGAGGTACGACTCGGCGAGCGCTTCCTTTCTCTCCGCGAACGATCCGCTCTCGAGCGCCGCGGGGAGCTCCTTTTGGAGGATCTGGACGAGACGGCCCATTCGACGGGCAAAAAGACCGCCTCCCCCCTCGGCGAACGTGAGGAGAACCGGGTTGTACGGATTCTTGAAGTTGTAAACATAGCAGAAGTCGCGAGGCCCGGAGCAGCGTGGCCGGATCGTCTCGAGCACCTTCCGCACGGTGCTCGTCTTGCCGGTGCCGGAGACGCCGCTGACGTAGATGTTGTAGCCGGGCGAAAAGAGATCGACGCCGAGGCGAAGCGCCCGGATCGCGCGATCTTGCCCCATGATGTCGTGGAGAGGCTCCACTCCGGAGGTGTCGGCGAAACCGAGCTTCGAGGGATCGCACCGCCAGGTGAGATCGTCCGCCTCCAGACTCGCCCTCGCCGCGGCCGGGCGGAGAGCGGCGAGCCGTTCCCTCTCCGCTCGTCGGGATTCCTTTCGATGCGAAGCTTCCGGCTTCCTCGATCGCGTCTTCTTCTTCTTCGCCGAGCCCCGGACGGCGCGGCCGCCTTTCTTGTCGGATGCCATTCCCTCGATTCCTCTTCTCGCCGCGCGGCCGAAGGAGCGCTCCGCGCGAGGCCTCCTCCCGTTTTCGTTCGAGGATCCGCTCGGGAAACCGATTCTCGTTCCAACCTACCCGAGCCGGCGTCCCCCGTCCAGCACGGAGTCGCGGGGCGAGAAGACGCGCGCGTCCGCAATGGGATCTCTTTGACACGCGCGGCGCGCCGCGCTACATTGCCCGGAGCGGGGAAGCCCCGCGCGGGAACCGGGCGGATCGGAGAGAGGAGGAGTCTCGTGTCCCCGTTGGTCGAACGAATGGTGCGCGCGGCGAAGCTCGATGCCCGACTCTACGAGGAAGTGGAAACGGACACCACCGCCCTCGGACCGGCGACGATCGTCGTGATTCTCTCCGGCCTCGCGGCGGGGATCGGGATGATCTCGGTCCGTGGAATCGGCGGCCTCATCGCCGGCACGGTCGTCGCGGTCGCCGCGTGGTATGTGTGGGCGTACCTGATTTACCTCATCGGCACGCGCGTCCTCCCCGGGCCCGAGACGAAGACCGACCCGGGCGAGCTACTCCGCGCCCTCGGCTTCGCGAGCGCTCCGGGCGTGATCCGCGTGCTCGGGATCGTGCCGTTTCTCCGCGACTTCGTCTTCTTCGTTTCGTCCGTGTGGATGCTCGCCACGATGGTCATCGCGGTCCGCCAGGCGCTCGATTACAAGAGCACGGCGCGCGCGGTCCTCGTGTGCGCGATCGGCTGGCTCGTCCAGCTCGTTCTCCTCTGGCTGTTGCAGGCGCTCTTGCGATAGAAACGGCGCGGCCGCGACTCGCCTCGAGCACGAACCTCGCGGGCGCCCTTTCGCAGCGTCGGAGCCGGACCGAAGAAGAAACCGCGCGGATCGCCGGGCTAGCGGATCACAATCACTTTCCGGCTCGAAAGGTCCCGCCCTCCCCCATCAGTCCTCATGAAGTAGACGCCCGAAGGAACCTCTCTTCCCCTCTCGTCCGTACCATCCCACCCGACGACTGCCCCGCTGGGAATCACAAGCTCCCTCACGAGACGCCCGTCGAGCGAGTAGATTCGAAGCGCGGACGCAGGGCCGACCAAACGCCGCGCGGCGAGGCGAAGAGGTCCATGGGTCGGGTGGAAGGGCAAAGGACCGACGACGATTCCAGGACCGGATTCGACGCGCCCGACGACGTCGACGACACCCGTTTCGATTTCCAAGTCGTAGTCGAAATCGACCCAGATCGGGCTCGACCAGGCAACGCCTTGTCCCCCCTCTTCCACGCGCAGGTATAGTAAGCGGTCGTCCCCGCGACGACCGGATCCATGTCGACGAAGGACGCGCTGTCGCTCATCGATCCGACCGGCATCGACACATACCAATCCGGATTGCCGTTCTTGAGGACTTGGACTCGCAACAACGGCCTTGTCCCGACGACCCGGTAGGAAATCGTCGGGGGTTCTTCCGCCACGTGTTCTTCCCCCATCAGATGGTCGTCGATCCGAAAATCGAGGAAGATCTTACGCGAATAAGAAGTCCCGTAGCACCGGCGCGCTCGGAGCGCCTCGAAGATCGCTTCGCGCGTTCCGTTCTCCGCGAGGACCGCGGTGAAGCCGTTCCCGGGGTTGTGGTCCGCCGCCGACACGATGCCGAGGCGAAGACCCTTGCCCCAGGCCGACTGGACCCATCCGGTGTCCGGCTGAACGACTGGAGGCCGATGCTCGAGCGGACACCCCGGATACTCAGAGGAACCTCGGGTCGTCTGAAAGATCTCCACCAGCCGAAGCACGTTCGGGAGGCCGCCTCCCGGGGGGATCAGCTCGTCATAGATCGTGAACCCCGTTCCGATCTTCTCCACCGGGTGATGCGGAATCACCAAGACGTCCTTGTTGCCGAAGTTCGCATAGAAGTCGAGCCAGCGGAAAGGGGTCGTGACAAGGGCATCCCGACTGCTCCATTCGTCCGAACTCAAGTAGAGCGCGTTCTGATCGCCGCGCCCGCCCCACGTGCCGGTGCGCCCGGCTTTCTCAAATCCCGGAAACGTGACGAACTGGCCCGGAATGTGACGGAGATCGATCCACTTGGCGACGAGATTCCAGACGAGCGGCGACCACCACTCCACGTGATCCGCCGGCGCGTACCAGTCGTAGCCCACGCGCTCGTACGCCGCCGAGAACGTCTCCTCGAACGGATAGTCCCAGATCCCGTCATAGGAAAAGTCGCACGTGTGTCGATGGTTCTCGCCGAAATAGACGCCGTAGGTTCCTTCCGAGGTTTGAATCTCGAAGCGAGGCACCGTCCGCGCTTCGCCGGGATTCCACGAGGACGGCCACTGATGCCCGGTGACCGAGAGGGATTGTCCTCCGCCGAACCCGACGAGGAACGTGTCGACCCGAACATCGGAATCGGGACCCAGAATGTTCTCCGTGTCCCGAATCGGTTGGACGTCGCGACGGTCCTTCGTCCAGGCGAGCCAGAGAGTTCCCTCCCCGTCAAGCGCGGCCGCAGGAGCATTCCAGAAGTGCGCGCCCCGAGAGAGAAACACGCGCGGAACATCCGACCAGTGAGTCCCCTCGTAGTACACGCCGAAGATTCCCCAGTACTGATTTCGGTATCCGTTCTCCATGAAATAGCCGTTCATCTTCGAGAAGACCCACAACCGGCCTCGACCGTCGATCAGAAGATGCGGGCGGTAGCCGTACACGCGAATCGGATTCGACGGAACGTAGTAGCCGACCTCCTCCATCGAGGGGCGGGGGACCCGTCCCGACCCGGAAGGGGTGCCATGCGGAACGGCGAGGGAAGCCCCGTCCCAGCCAAGCAAGCGAACCGAGCCGAGATCCGAGGGCTCCGGATCGCTCGATTCGAACTTCCGCCACTCGCGATTGATCCGGTAGTACGCGACCCAGAGGTTCCCCGACGGATCGACGCCGATCGATGGGTAGCGAGACCATGTCATCTGGGAATTCGTCGCGCGGACCGACGGACCGAGGATCCCGGACAACAGCGAACGAAGGCAAATCTCCATGTGTCGATTCCGTATCGAT
>VGIW01000027.1 GCA_016867715.1 Candidatus Eisenbacteria bacterium
TTATATCACGACGAAGATCGCCCCGTCAAGCGAAACCGCATGTCCTCGATGGCGCTTCCCGTCCCCTCCACAAGCATCGGCTCCTCGTTCTCCGCCTTCAGGTTCGGGTGCCGTCCACGCCGTGGGCAGGAGACGGCCACGGCGTGGGCGCTGACGCCGGCCTCCCTTGCTGTCTCCGTCTCAACCGAACGAGACGGCGTCTCATTGAGACGAGACAAATGGCGAACGGATTTTCGCTCAAGGAATTAGGCCCCACCGCCCGGTGAAGTGTCTCAATCGAGCGCTCCCGGCAAGAGGGATCTTCTGCGTCCCGGGGAGGGGATCGGACCGGGCTTCGTACCTCAGACCCCATTGAATTTGTGTGAGTTCCTGCACATTCGATCGGTTCCCTCCGATGCCGCTCGATTTTGGCACGTTTGGTGCGAGAGGCCGCTGCAGGAACATCCTAGCAGAGGAGAACGGCCGGTCCCACGAATCGCGGGGACCAAGGCCGCCTTCCGGTAGGGTCTCGGAGCGATCGGGTGTCGTGAGCCCCCCTCCGGAAAGCGAGCCGAGGAGGTCGAGCGTATGACGGTTCGAGCGGTCCATCTCGCGACGGTTCTCGTTTTTCTTCTCGTTCATCTCCTAGCGGCTTTGTGGTTCGCCGGCTTTGGGCCGGAAAGGGGGTAGGTCAATGATTCGGGTGCTCTTTTCGCTATGCTCCTCTCGTTCTGTTTCGGTTGGGAGAGAAGGTCGTCGGTCCGATCACGGACAATGACTTCTCTCCGAACGAGGGAATGAAGTTCAATGTTCCCACCGTCACAATGACGTGGGGCGAGATCAAGTCGCTGTGGCAGGAAGGTCAAAACGGATGCGGCAACGGGGGGAACACGACCCCGCCGAGCAGCGGTGGAAGCAACCCGCCCAATCCGTAGGAGGGGAATCATGAGGATCGCGTTCTTGGTCTCGATGCTCGTTGCTTCGTGGGCGGGAGCGGTGGAGGTGGAGTGGGATTCGTTGGCGATTCGAACGCTACGGATGATGATAGGAGGAGCGTGTATGGTTGAGGTCGGTTCCGAATCGACCCAAGTCCGCGCCGACTCAGTCGAAAGAAATTGGGTGCCGTCATCCTGGATGTTCCGGGGAACCATCCGGACGAAACCGGATGAGCCTCCTGTTCAGCATGTTCATGTCCACGATCTCAACGGGGAATGTCTTACGAAGAGCTTCTACCCGATGATCGATTCCGGAGCAATCGAGGGAGGGTGGCGGCGTCAGCGAGTGTGGTTTGATATCAGCGAGAAGCTGCTGGCAGACCGGGATCGCCTGGAGTTCCTCGTATCGATCTACGACGAGAACAAGCAGTGGGTCCACACGTTCCCGACGGTTGTGCTCGAACGGATCGCAGGCGGTGGGGATTCGTTTCGATGCAGACAGGACGAGTTCGTTTTGAGTCCCGACCGTTTGAAGCCCCCGGTCTTCTACGAACCGTTCCCGGTGAAGCCATGAGAGCGCTGTGTTTGATCCTGTGCTTTCCCGCAGCCGTTCTTGGTTCCCTGACGATGTACGATCAGACGGGGAGCATCGCGGTCTTCGTCTTCGGTGCCCGGCCACAGGGTTCCCGAATTCGGCAGTCCGACGCCGAAACGCAGGGGAATCGGCTCGGTCGGGTGGAATGGAAGTCGTGAGTGATTTGTCATTGAAGTATTCCCCCCGTCTCGCTATCCTGCGCGCAGATCTTTTCGTGGAGGTAGTCATGTGGCTTCGAATCCTTGCCCTCGCGGTCGTCATGTCGACAGGGTGTTCACAGTCCCCGGAGCTGCCCGTCTTTTCCTATAAGCCGGTCGCGCCGGAAGCCGACAAGCCGCTCACGATCCACTACCGTCCGTTGATCAGCGGCTCGGCGCTCGCGCGCTCCGACTCGGTGCGGCTCCGAATCACGCTCGTGGGGCCGCGAGGCGAGCTCTACGCCGACGCTCTGCCCATGGAGCGGGCGCGGGACGGTTGGCGTCTTCGCTTCAAACCGGGCGACTACCTCGCACCGGCCCCGGTGGTCATGGTCTGCGCGTTCGAGGATTCCGAAGACCCCGAGAACTGCGACGGCAATCAAGGCCGTCCCTGGATCTTGCTGTTCCACGACGACGGGGAGCTCGCTCGGGGAGCCGCGTACCAAACCTACCGGCTCTGCAAGTCACACGTGTGGCTCCCGGCGGATCTGGGAATCCCGGATCATGAGAGGGGACGAGACGGGATCGAGTACGAGCTCCGGGCTCATCCGGATTTCGTTCCGGCGAGGCTCGAGCATTGGTCGATCGCGCTTGCGGAAGACAAGGAGGATTCTCTCGCGCTCGATTCGCTTCGACACGCGATCCGGACCGCACTCGATTCGATCCTCGAGGCGAACCTGCGCGCGCTCGATCCGGATACGATGATCGCTCGCGCCTTCGAGCTCTACGAGGTCCTCGGCGAGTCGAGCCGGGCGGAGTCCTTGCTGGCCGTCGTGCGCGACCGGTTTCCGCAGAGCCGCTTGGCTCTTCGATGCGAGTACGAATGGGCGTTCGCCCCGTGGGAACCCGAGCCGGTGATCGAGCGTTTCCAGAGGCTCCTGGAGGCGTATCCCGACTCGCCCGAAGCGAAGAGAGGACGCGGCTTTCTTTTCGCGATCTACAACAACGTGTTGCAAATGCCCGAGCAAGCCGCCGAGATTGCGGCAAGCGGAAAGCCGATGGACCTCGGCTTTCTCCGTCTGTATGCGGAGGATCTCGCCGAGTCGGGAGAGCTCGAAGAGGCGGAGCTTGTCGCCCGTCGGTGCGTGCGGGAAGCGGAGAGCGAAACCTGGTCGGCGGGGAGCGGCCTCACACCGGCGGAGTGGACGAGGAGACAGGACCAAGAACTGCGAGACCACATCGTCCTTCTCGCCTCGATCCTCGGAGAGAAGAGAGAGTACGAGGAAGCGGTCGCGCTTCTCGAGGAGGTCGCACATACGAATCCTCGTGCCGCGGGGTCCGGCGCGCTCGAAGAGCTCGCTGAGTACCAGGCTTTCCTCGGGAGGAGGGAAGATGCGCTTCGCACGTACGACCTCCTCGGAGAGACGTTCCGTCCGTCGGACGAAGTCATTGAGGCCTGGCGGTCGTCGTACGTGGATGCGCGCGGGGAGGAATCCGGGTTCGATGAGCATCACGCGACCCTCGATGCGAAGCGACGGGCGAACGCGCACCAACGTCTCGAGAGGCGCGTTCTCGATTGGCCTGCTCCCGAAGTGGTCCTCACCGACCTCGATGGGAATCGGCGTCCGCTTTCCGAGTTCCGCGGCAAGGTCGTGTTCATCGATTTCTGGGCCACATGGTGCGGTCCCTGCCTCTCCTCGATGTCGAAGTTCGAGGAGGCGTACCGCACTCTCGGAACGGGTCCGGATGTCGTCTTCATCGCATTGAACACGTGGGAAAAAGGAAACCTCGAAGAGAGACGGCGAAAGATCGAGGAGAAGTGGACGGAGATCGGTCTTTCTCTTCCTGTTCTCCTCGACATGGGATCGGAAGGCGAGGAGCCTTATCCGGCCGCGGACCTCTTCCGTGTGCGAGGGATTCCCACCTCGTTCCTCTTGGACCGAGACGGGCGGATCCTGTTCCGAGCCGGCGGTCTCTTCTCTGAGAACGACGTTGAAAACCTCCGCCTGAAGATCGACTTCGCTCGAAACCGCCGGGGCGCCGAGGCCTCTTGAGCCTTCGGTTCGGGATTCTAGTTCTCAGTCAGGGTGTCCGGGTCGGATCCCGGGGCGACAACGAAGAGTCGCTTTCTCGTTTCTCGGCGCACTTCGCGATCACTTTTTCGAATGGACGATTCAAAGCCGGCGCGAAGTTTTACCTTGGCTCTTTCGTCGAGTCGTTTTGAAATCGCAGGAACCCACCCGCACACAAGGTCTTCTTCGTCGGAGGGGGACTCGCAGCGAGCTCGATCTCCGCCTTCCCTACCAATAGGGCCTGAACTCCGCGACGAAGACGTGCGTGTCCCCGCTCTCCGGGGCGGCCCGGTTCGAGCAGAAGAGCAGGAATCGCCCGTCGTGCGAGAAGTGGGGAAACCCGTCGAAGCCGGGGGAATGCGTGACGCGCACGAGCTCGGTCCCGTCCGACTTCATCATGTACAGCTCGAAGTTTCTCGGGTCGTCCATGTTGGACGAAAAGACGATTCGCTCTCCGCTCGGATGAAAGCACGGCGCGAAATTGACGGCGCCGTTGTTCGTGATCTGACGGTGGTTCGTTCCGTCGGCATCGCACACGTAGATCTCGAGGTTCTTGTAGTTGTCGGTGCGCGAGGCTCGGTAAACGATCCGGGTTTCGTCCGGGGAGAAGAACGCGCCGCCGTCGTAACCTTTCGCGTTCGTGATGCGGACGGGGACGCGCTCCTCTATGTCCATCTTGTAGATCTCGAGATCCCCGTCTCGCGCCGAAGTCCAGAGGATTGTCTTGCCGCTCGGCGAGACGGTGCACTCGGCGTCGTAGCCTGGAGTATCCGTGAGCTGCTCGATGGTTTCTCCCCGGAAGTTCGCGAGGAAGAGATCGAACGCCTCGTCGAAATCCCACTCGTACTCGCTCTCCGCCGGCTTCGCGGGAATCTCCTCGCGAAGATGCGTGGACGCGTAGACGAACCTCTGCCCGTTCGGGAAGAAAGAAGAGCAAGTCGCTCGTCCCTTCCCCGTGCTCACCATGTATCTGTTCTCGCCGTCTCGGTCCATGACGTAGATCTGGTCGTGCTGCTCGCCGGGCATCGTCGCCTGGAAGATGATCCGCCCTCCCCGCGGGCCGAAGTTGGCCTCTCCGTTGTCCCCTTCGGACGCGAGCCGCTCGAGGCTCGCGAACATTTTTTCCTTCTCGCCGATCAGCTCGGGGGCGAGAGGTCCTCTCTTGCCCGCGGGAGTCATAATGTCGCGAAGGTTGAAGTCGGCAGGGAGCTTTACTTCCGATTGAGTCTCCTTCTTCTCCGTCGCCTCTTGCGCGAGAACAAGCCCCGGAAAGACCAGCGCGGCGAAAACCGCGAGCGAAACGAGTCTCCATCGCGTCGGATGCGTCATGTGCTTCATGTTCGTTCCTTTTCTACTTCAGGTGAAGGCGAATGCCGTCCTCGAGGGCGGCGAGTTTCTTTCGCGTCTCGGCGAGGAGCGGTTCGATCGAGGCCCCGTTTTCCGCGTCGCGGAGAACGCCTTCCAGGATCTCAACGTAGCTGTCCAGATAGAGGTGATACTGGGGCTCGTCCGGAAACTCGGATCGCCGTCTCTCGGCATGGACGATCGCGGAGCGAAGCGCCGCGAAGAGCGTCTCCCGGTCGTTCGCGGGATCGGCCCCCCTTGCGTAGACGTGAGCGGCGTTGAAGAACTCGGACCGGAGAATCTCGAAGACCCAATTGAAACGGTTTTTCATGCGTCCATGCTCCGCCGGGGTTTTGTAAAGGATAGCAATCCTCTCGCTCGCGGGCAAGGCCGGCGTATCAAGAACGTCTTTCGGAGTCTCTTACCGGAACGGAAGTTCCGCGAGCCGCGCGGCGAGAACGCGGTCCCCGGCGCGCGCGAAGAGCGGGGGTCTATTCTCGACGATCGTCGTGCGGATCACCGCGAAGGCGATCACCCCTCCGGGATGGATTGATCGGACCGCGGAAGTGATCCGGCCGACCTCCGCGCCGTCCGCGAGCACGGCCGATCCGCGATCGGGCGGGCGGTCTCCTTCAATCGCGAGGCCGACCAGGCTCTTCGGAGGCTTTCCGCGATGATGTGTCTTCGCGAGAATCTCTTGTCCCGGAAAGCATCCTTTGCCGAAGGAGACGACCGACTCGAGTCCCGCTTCGAGCGGCCCGAGGTCGGGGCCGATGTCCGCGCCGAAGAGCGGGGTGCCGGCCTCCATACGGAGGATTTCGAACGCTTCATCGCCTACGGGACGCGGCTTCGGCGCCTCGTGGAGGAGAAGAAGCCTCCACGCGTCGACGAGACGCTCTCTCTGAACAAGAAGATCGAAGCCGTCCTCTCCGGTGGGGCACTCTCTCACCGCGTGGACGGGCCCCGGTATCCCGGGAAGCGACAAGGGACGATGATGCCCCGGCGGCAAGTGCGGGAGGGGCGATCCCGAGAGAGACGCGAGGAGCCTCCCGCTTTCCGGTCCCGCGACGTGAACCGCGCCCCACTCGGCGCTCGTATCCTCAATCTCCGCCTCTTCGAGAATCAGGTACGGGTCGAGGCCGCGGCTCAGAGTCACCGCGTCTTCCCGATCGAGGAGCGCGAGGAACGACTCGGCGAAGGCGAGAAGGCGGAAGAGCGCGATGAACTTTCCGTTCGGCGCGAGAAGCGCGTTCCATCTCCCGGCTCCGGGCGCGAGATCCTTCACGTCGTTCGCGAGCATGTGCTCGAGAAAGGCCGCGCGATCCGCTCCCCGGATTCGCACGGCCCCGAGAGAGGATCGGTCGATGAGGCCGACCGAGCGGCGCACGGCGTCGTATTCCCATGCCGGATCGCCGAAGTGCGCCGCGAGCGGACGGCCGCGCCGCTCGTCCGTGTGCGCGCCGATCGTTTCGAGAAACGCGAAGAGACGCGAATCGGTTCCCATCCGCTTCCTCCGTCTCCTATCGTAATACGGGCGCTCGCGCGCGAGGACGCTTTTTGCGGTTGTGCGGGCGGCCGCAGAAGGTCTACACTCCCTCCGGGCGAGGGACCGCTGTCCGATTCGGGCGGCGGCGTTTTTCGGCTCATCCGCCGCCCGCGCGGCGAGAGGAGGTGATCGGCCATCGGCCTCCTGGATCGCGCTGTCGTTGCTTTTCTCCCGCTCGTTCCCAAACCGATCGTCGGGAAGTTCTCTTCCCGTTATATCGCCGGCGCCGATCTCGCGGACGCGATCCGTGAGATCCGCGCGCTGAACGATCGAGGAATCCTCGCGACCGTCGACATCCTCGGCGAGAACGTCACGGAAATCGCCCAGGCCGAACGGTCGGCCCGGGAGTACATCGAGGTGCTCGATGCGATCCGCTCGAACGGGCTCGATTCGAACGTGTCGATCAAGCTGACGATGCTCGGGCTTCTGATCGACGAGGAATTCTGCTTTCAGCGGATGCGCGAGATCGTCGGCGAGGCGAAGAAGCGGGGGAACTTCATCCGAATCGACATCGAGGACTCGAGCGTCACCGACAAGACCTTCCGGATCTACCGCAGACTGCGCGAGGAGTTCGACAACGTCGGGGCCGCGATCCAGGCGTACATGCGGCGCACGCAGGACGACGTCGGCGACTTCCTCGCGATGAACGCGAACCTCCGCCTCTGCAAGGGGATCTACGTCGAGCCGCGCCGGATCGCGTGGAAGGGACACCACACGATCAACGCGAACTTCACGCTCGCCCTCCGGAGGCTTCTCGAGGGGGGCTGCTACGTCGGCATCGCGACGCACGACGAGCATCTGATCTGGGAAGCGGAGCGGATCGTGAGGGAAACCGGGCTCGATCGGACGAAGTACGAGTTCCAGATGCTTCTCGGGGTGGACGAGGAGCTCCGAGACGTGATCCACGCCGCAGGCCATCGCCTGCGGATCTACGTCCCCTTCGGGAGGCACTGGTACGCCTACAGCATGAGGCGTCTCCGCGAGAACCCGAAGATCGCCGGCTACGCGGCGAAAGCCGCTTTAAGAATCAAGTAACTTCCGCCGGGGCGCGTCCGCTTCTCCGGCGCAACGGTCCGGTGCGCGGAAATCCGTGGGCCGGACGAGCGCCCGAGAAACCCGCTATCGAATCGCCGCGAGAAAGCGGTCGATGTCCGTGAGGTCGTCGAAGAGGAAGTCGGGGTCCATCGCGCGAAGGGTCTCGGCAGGCGTCGATCCGCTCGCGACGGCGATGACGCGGGCCCCAGCCTCGCGCGCGCAGCGGATGTCGTGGACCGTGTCGCCGATGAGAAGGACGCCCCCCTCCGGAACCGATCCGCCGGCGAGGGCCCGCCCTCTCTCGATCCCGATCCGCGTGAGCGCGGACCGGTCGATCGAGTCGGAGCCCCATCCTCCGAATCGGAAGTAGCCGTCGAGGCCGCCGTGCGCGAGCTTCATCCTCCCCGTCGTCTCGAAGTTCCCCGTGGCGAGCCCGAGGAGAAGATCCTTCTCCCGTGCGAGACGATCGAGGAGCGCCTTCACTCCGGGAAGGACGCGGAAGCCCTCGGAGCGCGCGAGCTCATCCTTGAGGTAGAAAGCATAACGGTCGCGGATCGCGTCCGCATCCTCTTCTTCGAGCGCGCGGCCGAGCGTGCGCTCTCCCATCCGCCGAATGATGTCGTAGTCGGTGAGGCCGTCCGGATGGATCCCCTTCATCGCCTCGGGCACGCCGAGCCGCTCGTGGAAGGCGCGGTCGAGCGCGCGCGCGCCCGCCCCCCCGGAAAGAAGAAGCGTTCCGTCGATGTCGAATACGAGAATCCGCAAGATGCGCATCCTTGGGTCGCGAACGTCGATCGAAGCTCCACATTCCCCGATCGGTGCGTATTCCGCGAATCGATCATCGCGGGAGCGCGTCCGCCGACGCTCCGATGCTAAACGCACGCCGCGGAGAGATCAAGAAGCCGAGCGGAAATCGTCCCCTCCGAGGGATCCGGATTGGATCTGCAATGTAGGTTCGACCAGAGGCGTGGGAGCTGCGGACAGAAGGAGTCGCCCTCTATTGCCACAGCCTCTTGACGGCGCCCCACGTCGCCCGCTCGACCGACGTAGGCCCCGCGCACCCCTCGCCGAACGCACCGATCAACCCGCAGTCGGATCCGTCTGGGTGCTGTCCCGGCAGACACGGCGAGTCGGCGCGAAGGGTGAAGTCGCCGACGTCCGCGTCGCAGAAGAGAGGGTCGGCGGAAAAGTTGCCGTTGATTCCATACTGGTCGGCGATGCAGGGAACCCAATCCCCGCCGCTGTTGCCGTAGATGTCGCAACAGCTCAAAGAGACGGGACAACCGAGGCAAGCCATCGACTTGGACAGATTGTCCGCGACGAGGACGTCTTCGAGCCAAGAATAGCCGCCGAAGCTCAAGACCCCCGCGTACCAGGCCGTGGAGTTCCTTGTGAAGGTGCACGATCGGATCCGGCATCTCCCTTCGGAGTAGAGAGCCCCCCCATCTCCCCCGTGATTGTCCCAAAAGACTGAATTGCTCACTTCGACCAGCCCGTATGCTTGCCACAGGGCCGAGCCCAAGGCCTCGGCTGTGTTCTGAACGAACTGGCAGCTGTCCACGAGGATCTTGTGGTCCGGCCAAAGATAGAAGGCGAGTGCTCCCCCGAAGAGGCAGTCGTTTCTCGTGAAAGTGCATCGCTTGAAGATGCCCGATGCGTTTTCGACGCCCACCGCACTCCCCGAGGTCTCCTCGAATACACAGTCCACGACGGATAGTGAGACTCCGCTCGCGAGTACAGCGCCTGGCCCGGCTGCATCTGCCACGCTGTTGCGTACGAACTTCGTTCCTTCGATCGATGCCTCGAGAGGAACCGAGGAATGATACGCGATAGCGCCTCCACCCTGCCATCCATATGCCCCATTCCACAGAAACGCACAGTTCTTGACACGAGGAATTGCATGGATGCAGAGAAGCCCGCCCCCCGTCGCGGCGTGACCTCCTCTTATCGTCAGACCCTCGATAGATGTCATGCCGTCGACGCTATCGGCCCGGAGCACCGATCCCATCTCTTGCCCATCCACCGTGACGCACTGTGGAGACCCCGTCTCGCTCCTTACGCAGATTTCCGAAATCAGAGAAATCCCGTGCTCGTAGTATGTGCCGCAGGCGAGAAGCAGCGTGTCCCCCGCGGTCGCCGAATCCATTCCCGCCTGAATCGTCGGCGCGTCGCCCGAGCCGTCCGGCAGGATGTACCAGGTACGTGCGGTTGCGAGATTCGAGACGCAGGCGGAGAGGATCGCGATGAGGAAAGCGGTCGCGAGACGCACGTCGAACCTCCAGGGGCCGAAGGCAAGGCGCGGATGCAGCCCGTCTTTCCGCCGGAAATCCTATCACATCGCGATAGCCGAGGTCCACAGCAAACGCCGGAGCCATCCGACTCGACGCGCGTCGTTCCCCGGGCGAGAAAAAACCGGCGTTCTTCCGTCGAATCGAGGCGGAGCGGAGCCCATTCGCTTCGCCTCTACAAGTCCGCGATCGCCTCTCCGACGGATGCGTGGGTCTTCATGAGGCGGCCGATGCCGACGACCCCCAGAACCTCGCGGATGTTCTCCGAGACGCATGCGAACCGAAGGGAAGTGCCGGCGTTGCTCGCGGCGGAGAGAACGGCCGCGATCACGCCGATCCCCGAGCTGTTGATCTTGTCGATTCCGCTGAGGTTGACGACAATCCTCTCCGAGCCCTCGGCGATCTTGCCGCGCACCGCCTCCAGAAACTCGTAGCTGTCGGCGTGGCCTGTGAGGAAACCCGAGAGCTCGAAGATCCACACACCGTTCTCTTCCCTGACGACGAAGGGCACGCTCATCTCCTTTCCGAATCGGGGCCGCGCGGCAACGATTCCTCTTCGGGGATCGTACCACAGCGTCCATTCGTCCGAAGGGCGCTCTTTGCGCGGCCGAGGAAGCACCTGACGTGCTTCTGTCGGATTGAGCGCGGTCCGAAGCTGCGCGGATCGGCGCTCTACAACACGTTCCGCACGATCCACTCGGAGGTCTCCTCGATGGATCGGTTGGTGACGTCGATCGTTCGGAGGCCGGGGATCTTCTTGTAGAGAGCCTCGCAGTACTCGATCTCTTCGAAGACGTTCGAACGTCCCTGGTATCCGCGAAGGGCCGCGATGGGAAGCTTGTCGACGCGCTGCGCGCGAAGCTCGAGAAGACGATCGAGATTCATGCGGAACCCGACCTTCGGGATCGGCAGGTCGTAGACCGAATCGGGGAGCGCGATGCCGTTCACGATCGGCATGTTCGCCACCTTCAGCTTTCGGCAGGAGAGAAAGATGCTCGTCGGCGTCTTCCCGGTCCTGGACGCGCCGAGGATGAGAAGGTCCGCCTCGTCGAGCGTGTCGAGCCCTTGCCCGTCGTCGTGCCGAAGCGTGTAGTGGATCGCCTCGGTGACCTTGTACATCTCTTCGCTTTCGTGGCGGAGCGCGCCGGGCTTCATGCTCGGAGCGTGGCGGAGCTTGTCGCGAAAGATATCGAGCAGCGGTCCGATCACGTCGATCGCGGGGATCCCCTTCTCGGCGCTTCGCGCGCGAAGAACGGAGGCGAGGTCCGGGGTCACGAGCGTGAAGACCACGATGCACTCGCCCGCGGGGGCGCTCGCGATGATCTCCTCGATCTGCTCCTCCGTCCGAACGAACGGAAATCGCCGCACGACCGCCGGCGCGCGCCCGAACTGCACGAGCGCCGAGCGCGCGACCGCTTCGGCGGTCGTCCCCGTGGCGTCCGAAACGACATAGATGTCGAGCGGCGCTCTTTTTTCGGGCATCGGCTCTTCTCGCGCGTCCTCCCGCCGAAGGCCGGCGTGTCTACTCCCGAATTCGAAACGGAAGGTACGCCCAGAAGATCCCGTGCTCTTCCGCGTACGGCAGAAGATCGGTCGCGTCGATTTCGTAACGCGCGAGGAACCTTCTTACCTCGGCCCCGACGGATGCTCGAATCCCGAAATCCGCCTCGCGGATCTTCTCGAGGATCGACTGTTCCTTCGGAAAGACGCGGATCTTGATCTCTTCCTCCGCGGGGATGCCCGCGAGCGACTTGGCCGCGTCGATCGCGTCGAGAACGCCGCCGAGCCGATCGATCAGCTTGACGCGCGCCGCGTCCTCCCCGCTCCACACACGGCCGCTCGCGACCTTCTCAACCTCCTCGATCGGCAATCCGCGTCCCGCGGCGACCTTCGCGAGGAAGAGATCGTAGATGTGGTCGATGCCCGCCTTCATCATGTTCCGATGCTCCTCGCTCCACGGTCTCGGGCTCGCGAAGATGTCCGCGTTCCGTCCGCGCTGCAGTTCCTCGCGGCCGATCCCGATCTTATCGAAGAAACGGTGAAACACGGGGCGAAGCGCGAAGACGCCGATCGATCCGGTGACCGTGGTTGCGTCGGCGAAGACGAGGTTCGCCCCTGAGGAAACCCAGTATCCTCCGGAGGCCGCGACATCGCCCATCGACACGACCACCGGCTTCTCCGTTTTGGCGGCTTCGAGCGCGGCGAGAATGTCGTCGGAAGCGGTGGCCGATCCGCCCGGGCTCGAGACCCGGACAACGATCGCCTCGACCTCGTCGTCCTCGGCCGCTTCCTCGATCGCATCGGCGATCACGCCGGACGCGGCGACTTCCGGGCCGGCGAGCCCGTCGCGTTTCTCGCCGGGGACGATGTCGCCGACGACGTAGACGAGCGCGAGGGCGCGCTTGGCCTCCTTCTCGGAGAGAACGCCGGAATCCCGATAGTCCTCCATCGCGAGAAGGCGGGAACCGTCGTCCTTCTCCAAGCCGAGCGTCTCGTCGAAATCGTCGCGAAAACAGATCGTGTCGATAAGACCGGCCTCGAGAGCTATTTCCGGAACGAGATACGGTCCGCCATCGACCGCCCGCCGCGCTTCCTCGAGCGACATCGACCGTCCGTCCGCGATCGCCTCGAGCATCGCATCGAAACGATTGTCCAGGATCGCCTCGATCTGCTCGCGGAACGGCTCGGACATCGAGTCCCTCGTGAAGATCTCCGGAGCCGATTTGTAGTCGCCCACGTGGACCTCCTCGAACGAGATGTCCGCCTTCGCGAATAGGTTCTTGAAGAACAAAACATCGCCGTAGATCCCGTCGACGAGCAAGGCCCCGGTGAGGGGCATCGCGATCCGGTCGGCCGCCGCGGCGACCATGTACGCGAGGTCGGTCGCGTAATCGATATAGACATGAACCGGTTTCCCCGACTTCCGGAACTCCAGGATCGCCTCGCGAAGCTCGCCGGCACCCGCCCAGCCGATGCCGCCGAGCATCCCGGCGCGGATGAACACGGCGTCGATTCGCGGGTCTTCAGAGGCCGCGCGGAGGAGCCGCACGGTCTCGAGGAGGCTTGCGGGCGACTTCCCCTGGAGCGATTCGAGGAGCGGGCGCTCGGTTGTTTCTTCGATCGTCTCGCGGAGATCGAGCGCGAGAACCGACCCGCTCTCCACTTTCGGCTTCGACTCGGAGAGAAGCCCGAAGACCGCGAGTCCGGCGAGCGCGGGGAGCAGGAAGAAGAACGAAACGAGCACCACGACGACAACGATAGTCTTCTTTCTGGCCACTGGATCCTCCTTGCGGCGTGTCTTCGCTCGAAAGTACGCCCAGGCGCGGCGGGGGTCAAGAACGGGCGGCGCGGACGGAGGCCGCCGCGCCGCCCGCCCGCGGATGGAGCCGCCCGGGCATTCGAATGTTGAGGGCTGGAGCGGTGCGCTGTCCGGCCGGCTCATCCGCGGGGCCGATGCGCTCCGGAGCGAAGGCGAGGGTGGAGGAGTCGGTTCGCGGGGCGTCGATGGGCCTCGGCGCGGACGGAGGCCGCCGCGCCGCCCGCCCGCGGATGGAGCCGCCCGGGCATTCGAATGTTGAGGGCTGGAGCGGTGCGCTGTCCGGCCGGCTCATCCGCGGGGCCGATGCGCTCCGGAGCGAAGGCGAGGGTGGAGGAGTTGGCTCGCCGGCGTTGAAGGGTTTCGGCGAGGACGGAGGTGTCTCGCGGAGCCTCTGGCCTCGGAACCGACGCCGCGCTAATGTAGTAAGAGAGACGAGCACCCCCTTGCGAACCGTTCCCGACCGGTTCGCCCTCCCTGTTGCGTGTTCTGGGAGCGGAAAGGTCGGGAAGGAGCCGAGCGATCATGCTTCGAACGATCTCATTCTTCGTGCTGTTCTTCTTCGCGGCGGCGCTTCCCGGTCCGGCGGAGGCGGATGATGCGGAACGAATCGCCTTCTACACGGCATGCGCCGAGCCGGACCCGGGCGCCCGCATCGTGAAGATGGCCGCGTACTTGGAGAACCACCCGAGCGCCGAACGGAGCGATCAGGTCCGCACGATGCTCTTCGGTGTCGTGGCGAGCGGCGCGTGGCGCGAAGGGGTCTCGCGCGTTGATCCGTCGCGCGTCGCCTCGATCGTCTCCCGCGAAGGAGACGCATATGTTCGCGCCGAGGATGGCGCGGACCGCATCCTCCTCCTCAGCGAGGCGTACCTCCGCGCCGGCATTCGAACGGCGGAAGCGAGGGATCTCGCCCTTCGCGGCGGCGCGCTCGCGGAGTCGATGGCGCGCCCCGACGAGATGCCGATCGCCTCGTGGGGACGCATGAAGAAGGAGCGGCTCGCCCGGTCGAACTATCTCGCTGCCCTCGCGCTCGCCGCAGAGGGAGATCACGCCGCCGCGGCGCGGTCGTTCCGAAAGGCGGAGAGCGTGTTCAGCGGGGATCCGCGCTTTCGCGAGGAGTATGCGCGCTCGCTCGAAGCGTCGGGCGAGGGGAAGCCGGGCGAGTGGACGCCCGACGAGAGAAGCGCGGCGGCGGAGGCGATCGCCGAGCCGGACCGCGCGGCGAGAATCCGGGAATACGAGGGGTATCTCCGGAGCTTCCCAAGCGGCGCGCGCGCGGTGGAGATCGGGATCCGTCTCGTCGAGGACTACGCGAAGACATCGGGACGAGCGTCGGATGCCGCCGCGGCGGCCGATCGGACGGCGGCCGCGAGGCAGGACGATCCCGAGGTTCTCTCCGCTCTTGCGCTTCTTCTCGCGGACGCGGGGGTCGTTCCCGATCGCGCGGCCGGCTACGGGGAACGCGCCGTCCGGATCCTCGAGGAGATCGTGCGGAACCCGGCGACCGGAGCGGAGGATCTTCCCGGCTTGCACGCGAACCTTCTTCTCGCGCGCGACGCCTACGGGTGGGCTCTCCTGAAGGCAGGGCGGAACCGCGAGGCGCTCGAGCAGCTGAAGGAGGCCGCGAAGAGCGAGTTTCCCGAGGTGCAGCGCCACTACGGGGCCGCGCTTCTCGAATCGGGGAACTCCTTCGACGCGACCGATCCGCTCGTGAACGCCGCCTTCGGGGGCGCCGACGAGGCGTGGGCGGCCCTCGATCAAATCCGCGCCGAAAGCTCGGGCCTCCGCGCGCACGTCGACGATCTTGTCCTTCGCGCGGAGGAGAGCCTTCGCCGACGCAAGCTCGCCGACGAGAAGGTTCGTCCGGCGCCAGACCTCTCCCTCGTCGCCGCGGACGGGAGCGTCGCGAACCTCTCCGAATGGAAGGGGAGGGTCGTCGTCCTCGTCTTCTGGGCGACCTGGTGTGAGCCGTGCACGGACGCGCTCGCGCGCATCGAGAGCGCGAGAAAGCGCTACGGGGGGAAGGATGTCCGCTTCCTCGCCGTCAACACGGACCGGGATATCTGGCTCGTCCGTCCGTTCCTTGACGATCAAAAGATCGAGACGACAACCGTCTTCACCGCGGGAGAGAAGGACTGGGAGGAGAAGGCGAGGGCGTTCGAGATCGGAGCCCTGCCGGCGATTCTCGTCCTCGACCGGAGAGGGAACGTGCGCTACGCGGAGACCGAGTCGGAGACGAGCGGACGGATCCTCGAAAAGGTCCTCTCCTGGCGGATCGACAAGCTCCTCGCGGAGCGGTGATCGGGAGCGCGTTCCGTTTCTCGTTGGAATCGACCGTCTGGGCGGATCCCGGACGGAGCCGTTCAATCAACGCCCCCGGAGGATCGCTACGGACCGCCCGCACGTCGAGGCGGGTCGGTCCTTCTTGGAAGCGCATCCGAGGACCGTTCCTTTCTTGATGGGCGAACTTGTTCGCTCCGGGGGGCGTGCCGATGAGCCCGAAGCCGCTCGCCATCGCCCTCTCGCTCGGTCTCGTTCTCGCGGCCGCCTACTTCGACATCCGCGCGCGAAGGATCCCGAACTCGCTGACGTATCCTTCCGCCCTTCTCGCTCTCGGGCTCGGAGCGGCGGGGGGCGCCCATGCGCTCCTCCTCGCGGCGGGCGGGCTTCTCGTCGGTTTCGGGCTTCTCTTGCCCGCGTATCTCATCAAGGCGATGGGCGCCGGGGACCTCAAGCTGCTGGCGGCGCTCGGCGGCTTTCTCGGCCCGCGCGCGATTCTGGACGTCTTCCTGCACTCGCTCATCGCGGGCGGGCTGATCGCGCTCATGTTCTTGGCGCTTCGGGGCGAACTTCGGAAGGGGATCGTGAGCCTCGCGAGGCTCGTGGCCGGCCTCGCCGGCCGCAGGTTCGGTTTCCCCGCGCGTTCGGATTCCGAGGAGAGCCGGTGGGTTTCCATCGGGAAGATTCCCTACGGGGTCGCGATCGCCATCGGGACGGTATCGGCGCTCATCCCCGCGCTTACGTAGCGGCGGGCGCCGCGGAGTCGAGGGAGTGAGTCAGCCAGAGAACCGAGGAAACGTGGAATGAGAAAGGGAGGCATCGTTCTGATCGTCGTGGCGTTCCTTCTCGCGGGGGGAGCGGCCTATCTCGTGCGCGACTATCTCGAAAGCAGCACGACGCGCGAGGTGCCGGCGTTCGACACGGCGCCGGTCGTCGTCGCGGCGGAGGATCTCTCGTACGGCATCAAGCTCGAGCCGCGCCACCTCAGGGTGGTCGACTATCCGACGGGGAGCCTGCCGTCCGGCGCGTACGGAGAGGCGGACAGCCTCATCGGGCAGGTCACGAAGGTTTTTCTCGTGACCAACGAGCCGATCATCGCCGCGAAGCTCTCGTCGAAGGGAGGCGGGCTTTCGCTCCGGATTCCGGAGAAGCTACGCGCGAGCAGCGTGAAGGTGGACGAGGTCTCCGGCGTGAGCGGCTTCGTTCTTCCGGGGGACCGCGTGGACGTCCTCGTCACGCTCTCGAAGGCGGGGATGACGAGCGATCCGGTGACGCAGATCGTCTTGCAGGACGTCGAGGTCATCGCCTCGGGGACCAAGACCGATACCGAAGGGAACAAGGCGATCAGCACGCAGCAGATCACGCTCCTCACCACGCCGCAGGACGCGGAGAAGCTCGCGCTCGCGCAGCATCAAGGAAAGATCCTCCTCGCGCTCCGGAACCCGGCCGACCGGGACACGCTGACGACCTACGCCGTCAAGATGGAGGACATCATCCGCGGACCGGAGAAGAAGGCGGAAGCCGCTCCGGTTCGCAGGGCTCCCCCGAAGGTCGAATCGCCGCAGGAGCCGGCGCTCCCGCCTCCTGGGAGAACGGTCATTCGAGGCGGAGAGGCGAAGGAAGAGGAGCCGGTGATGTTGCCGGACACGGCGAAGGCCAGGCGCGGAACGCCGAGCACGAGGCGTCGTTAGCTCTCATGGAGAGGAACCGATGAGAAATGCAATGATCCGGACCGCGTTCGTGGTTCTCCTGATCGCAGGCTGGGCCGGCCATCCCGGGGCGGACACGCCGAAGCCGGGCGGCATCATCGAGGTCCTCGAGCGGCACTCGCGGGTCCTCGAGTTCGACTTCGACGTCGAGACGGTCTCGATCACCGACCCGGAGATGGCGGACGTCCTTCTGGTCACGCCGCGCCAGCTTCTCCTGCACGGGAAGATCGTGGGGAGCACGTCTCTCATCGTGTGGGACAGAAGGCAGGCCCACTACGACTACACGCTCAAGATCGTGAGCGCCCGGACGAAGGAGCAGATCCAGCTTCGCGTGCGCGTCGTGGAGACGAACCGGGACGCGTTCAACGAGCTCGGGATCGATTGGCTCATCAAGGATCGGTCGGATCGCGTGGTCGAGGGGGACAAGACGATCGCCGGCTACGCGGGGAACGTCCAATCGCCGAGCGATCCTCTCCGCCTCGGCGTCGGGGTGAGCGGCCTCATCCAATACGTCGGCAAGGAGGAGGAGATCTCCGCGATCGTTCACGCGCTCGACGAGGACGGCGGTCTTCGGCTTCTCGCGAAGCCGGATCTCATCTGTCTGAACGGCGAGAGGGCGAGCTTCCTCGTCGGCGGGGAGATCCCGATCCCTGTGTCGCAGACGGTGACCGCCGGTTCGGCCTTCTTCACGATCGAGTGGAAGGAGTTCGGTGTCCGGCTTCGCTTCATGCCGACGGTCGTGGGGGAGAGCCTCGTTCGGCTCGAGGTGGAGCCGGAGGTGAGCAGCCTCGACTACGCGAACGCGATCACGCTCGCCGGCTTCAACATCCCGGCGATCCGAACCCGCAAAGCCTCGACGACGGTGGAGCTACGGAACGACGAGACGTTCGTCATCGGCGGTCTTCTCACCGCGACGGAAACCGAGCTTGTTTCGAAGATCCCGCTTCTCGGAAGCATTCCGCTCCTCGGCGCGTTCTTCAGCAGCAGCACGAGCTCGAGAACCGAAACCGAACTGTTCATCCTGGTCTCGCCGAAGATCGTGGAGCCGCTCGCGCCGACCGAGATTCCCGAGCTTCCGTGGGCGGGAGAGGAATAGACGGAGACGACGGAGCAGCACCTATGAGCAATCTTCGAGTCATCGTGGTCGATTCCGACGAAGTGACGAGACGGGCGATCCTCTCGCACCTTGCGGTCCTTCCCGGGGTCGATGTCATCGGGGACGCCGCGGATCCGGCGACCGGCCACCGGCTGATCCGCCAGAACCGGCCGGATCTTGTCCTCGTCGAGGTGGGCGGGATGGACGACGCCGGCATGCGCCTCGCCGCGGACGTTCACGCGGAAATGCCGCGAACGGCGGTCTTCGTTTCATCTCCTCACAAGAACCCGGATCTCATCCTGAAGGCGATGGGCGCGGGGGCGAAGGAGTTTCTCCTCAGGCCGGTCGAGCTTCATGTCTTAACCAAATCGATCGAGAAGATCCTGAGAGATCCCTCGCGCCACGAGGGGGCGGGCGCGCGAAGGGGCCGGCTCATTACCTTCTTCAGCAACAAGGGGGGCGTGGGGACGACGACCCTCGCGACGAACACCGCCGCGGGCCTCGCGAAAGAAGGGCTCGGGCCGGTCGGGCTCGTCGATTTCGATCTCCAGCTCGGGAACGTGGCGAGCTTCCTCAACTTGAATCCGAACTACACCGTCTACGATCTCGTCACGCAGCTCGACAAGGTGACCCCCGACTCGGTCGACGGCTTTCTCGCGAAGCACGATTCGGGCATCTCGGTGCTCGCCGAGCCGAAGACGCCGGCCGAGGCCGAGTCGATCACGCCGAGCCAGGCGACGAGGACGATCGAGCTCTTCCGGTCCGCGTACAGCTACGTCGTCGTGGACACGCCCAAGGGTTTCGACGAGCGGACGCTCGAGATCCTCGACTGCTCGGACGAGATCTTCGTCGTCTCCGAGCTCAGCCTTCCCGCTCTTCGAAACCTCAAGAAATGCCTCGACGTGTTTCGGGATCTGCAGTACAGCGAAGCGCGCGTTCGAATCGTCATGAATCGCTACGATCCGAGGGGGATCATCCGCCTCGAGGACGTCCAGGAGAGCCTTCGTTTCGAGGCGTTCTGGAAGTTCCCGAACGACTTTCTTCGCATCATGAACGGGATCAACACCGGCACTCCGGTCGTCGTCGGCGCGGAGGAGAGCGAGATCGCGAAGAGCCTCGTTCAGTTCTGCCGCAAGGTCGCCGGGAAGAGCGCGGAGGAGGTCGTGACGAGCGCGAAGAGCCGAAGCGGCGTCCTTGGGCGTCTCTTCGGCAAGAGCCGGGAGGAGTGACGTGGGTCTTCGAGAGAGGATGAAGATCGGGAAGAAGGGGCGAGAAGATTCGGAAGGCCCCGCGCAGCCTTCGGCGCGGGAAACGGCGGAGTCTCCCCCGAAGAGCCCGCTCTTCGCGCCGCGCAAGGACGAGCCTCGCGACGAGCTCCGCGAGCTCAAGGAGCACCTGCACCGGCAGCTCGTCGAGCGGATCGACTATTCCGTTTGGGAATCGCTCGAGGCGGGCGACCTCCGCGATCAGGTGACGCGCGTCGTCGAGGCGCTTCTCGTGGAGCAGGGAGTCCAACTCACCGAATTCGACCGGCGAAGGCTGATCGAGGAGATCCGAAACGAGACTCTCGGCCTCGGCCCGATCGAACAGTTTCTCCACGATCCGATGGTCTCGGACATTCTCGTCAACGGCCACGGCCAGGTGTATATCGAGCGCTACGGAAAGCTCGAGCTCACGAACGCGCGCTTCCGCGACGACTCGCACCTCATGCAGGTGATCGACCGAATCGTCTCGCGCGTCGGCCGGCGCGTCGACGAATCCTCGCCGATGGTGGACGCCCGTCTTCCCGACGGCTCGCGCGTGAACGCGATCATTCCGCCGCTCGCGATCGACGGGCCGGTTCTCTCGATCCGCCGCTTCGGCGTGCGCCAGCTCTTCATGAACGACCTGATCCGCCTGAACAGCATCACGGCGGAGATGGCGGAGCTCATCCGCGGGGCGGTGAAGGCGAAGCTCAACGTGCTCATTTCCGGCGGAACGGGCTCCGGAAAGACGACGCTTCTCAACATTCTCTCGGGCTACATCCCGCCCGAAGAGCGGATCGTCACGATCGAGGACGCGGCGGAGCTCCAGCTCCAGCAGCCGCACGTGGTGCGCCTCGAAACGCGCCCTCCGAACATCGAGGGTTCGGGCGAGGTCACGCAGCGGGATCTGGTTAGGAACGCGCTCCGCATGCGCCCCGACCGGATCGTGGTGGGCGAGGTCCGCGGCGATGAAGTGATGGACATGTTCCAGGCGATGAACACCGGACACGAGGGGTCGCTCACGACGATCCACGCGAACTCGCCGAGGGACGCGCTCGCTCGCCTCGAGACCCTGATGCTTCTCACCGGGTACTCGCTCCCCGAGAAGGGGATGCGCGAGATGATGTCCTCTGCGCTCGACCTGATCGTCCAGGTCTCCCGTCTGAGCGACGGAACCAGGAAGATCGTGAGCCTTTCCGAGGTCACCGGGATGGAAGGCGAGGTCGTGTCCACGCAGGAGATCTTCGTCTTCGAGCGGACCGGCGTGAGCGAGAGCGGCGAGGTGCTCGGGCGTTTCCGGCCGACCGGCGTTTCGCCCAGCTTCTTGAACCGGCTGGTTCTCGCGGGAGTGAACCTTCCGCAGGGGATCTTCAGCTCGCTGTAACGGGTGGATGATGCAATCCGGCGTGATCCTTCTAGTGTTCGTCTCGGTTCTCCTCGTCGCGCTCGGCGCGCTTCTTCTCGTCGAGTCCGGCCGCGGCGTGAAGAAGCTCCGCGAGCGCGTGAAGGAGATCGGCGGCGGGGCCGCCGCGGGACCGGGCGACCTCGATCTTATCCGTCTCCGGCGCTACAGCGAGATTCCTCCCCTCGAGAAGCTCCTCTCCGCCGGAAAGCTCGGATCGGCGATCAGTCTCTTTCTCGCGCAGGCCAATGTCTCTCTCAGCGTCGGGTCGTTCATCCTGCTCACGCTGACGCTCGCGTTCGGCGGCCTTCTTCTCGGCTCCCACTTGAGCCGTCTCTTCTTCGTGGGCCCCGTCCTCTTCGTGATCCTCGGGCTCCTCCCGTATCTCATCGTCGCCCAGAGAAGAAGAAAGAGGTTTCATAAGTTCACCGAACAGTTCCCCGACGCGCTCGAGCTGATCGCGAACGCGCTTCGCGCCGGGATGGCGTTCTCGGGAGCGCTCCGAATCGTGGCGCACGAGATGCCCGATCCGGTCGGCGGCGAGTTTTGGGTTGTCACGGAAGAGCATAACCTCGGTCTCGACATCCGGGAGTCGCTTCACCGGATGAACCGGCGCGTGGACATCCCGGACGTCCGCTTCTTCGTCACGGCCGTCGTCCTCCAGCGGGAAACAGGAGGGAACCTCGCCGAGATCCTCGACAACACGACGTCGATCATCCGCGACCGGTTCCGAATCCTCTCGGAGGCGCGGGTGCTGTCGGCTCAGGGACGTCTCTCGGGAGCGGCGCTCGTTCTCCTTCCCTTCGTGATGACGATCATCCTCTCGATCATCGCGCCGGGGTATCTCGCGATTCTGGTCTCCGATCCGATCGGCAAGTACATGCTCGTCGCGTGTCTCTTTCTAATGCTGATCGGTATCTTCACGATCCGAAAGATCGTGCGGATCAAGGTGTAGCGATGGGCCGGACCGTGCTTCTTGCGAGCGTTCTTCTCGTCTTCGCGGCGGTGTTCCTCGTCGTGGTGGCGATCTTTCTTCTCGGGCGCCGGCCGAAGACGGCTCTCGACGAGCGCCTGGAAAGCCTCTCGCGAAGAGAGATCCCGGGGCGCCGCCAGCCGGCGAGCCTGATCCGCGAGGGGGAGAAGCGCGGTTTCGGCCGCTTCCTCGGCGTCTTGTCCGGAGTATTCCCCGAGTCGTTCCTCGGAGAAGACGTTCGCCTCCGACTCGTGCGCGCCGGCCATTCGTGGCGGGAGACCCTCCCGATCCTCGTCGGCTTTCGGTTTCTCGGAGCGGTCGTCGTCGGAGCAACCGCGGTCGTTCTTGGGTTTCGCTACTTGGGCGCCGCGCCGCAGGTTCTTCTCATCGGGGCCGCCGCGCTGGTCGCCGGCTTTCTTCTTCCCGATTTCATTCTCTGGATCCGCATCGGCAAACGCCAGGAGGAAATCGTTCTGGGTCTCCCCGATGCGCTCGATCTCATGGTGATCTGCGTCGAGGCCGGGCTTGGTCTCAACGCGGCCATCCACCGGGTCGGAACCGAGATCGAGCATGTCTGTCCGCCGCTCAGCAAAGAGCTTCGCATGGTGAACCGCGAGATGCTAGCCGGCAGCTCGCGCAGCGACGCCCTCCAGAATCTCGCGCTCCGCACGGGCATCGAGGACATCAAGGCGCTCGTCGCGATTCTCATCCAAACCGAACGCTTGGGAACGAGCGTCGCGAAATCGCTTCGGATTCACGCGGACAACTTGAGGGTCCGCAGAAGACACCGGGCCGAGGAAAGAGCCCGGAAGGTTGCGGTGAAGCTGGTCTTTCCGCTGATCCTTTTCATCTTTCCGACGTTGCTTCTGGTGATCTTGGGTCCGGGAATGATCCAGCTGATCCGCGCGCTGTCCGAGGCCCAATAGGGGGCTCTCGGGAGGAGGTTCGAGACAATGAACATCTCTTGGAGCATTCTAATTCCGGCGCTGATCATCATCGGCATTCTGTACTTCGTGGTGCGCTCGAGGCGGAAGGGCCGGCAGGCGGCGAGCAAGAAGTAGCGGAAGCGCGGGAGGAGATCCCCCGCGCCCGGATTGGTTCATTTATCAAGGAGTTATTATGGCCCGAACGATCGTTTCGGCCTTGCTTCTGCTCGCGCTCATCACCGGATCGGCGCTTTCGGAAAGCGCGGATTGGGTTCGCGTCACGACGTGGGAGGGCCAAGAGATCGCGCTGGCGAACTTCGGGTTCTTCCGATCTTCGAACTGGGATGCGATCGCCGACTTCCGCGTCGATCGATCGAGCGTGCTCGTGGTGTACGGGGGCGCCCGCACCCGTATCTCGCTGTCGGAGATCCGGAGCGTGACCCAGGACCGTCCCGAGTTCACGAGTGCTTTCCACGGCGTGGTGATCGAGATGAACGACGGTCTTCGCTTCCGATGCGAAATGGTCCCCGAGACCAGCGGGGTCGCGGGGAGCGATCAGGTCGGCGAGGTCCGAATCCCCGGGCGCAAGATCAAGAGCATCGAGTTCGTCCGGGGCGCCTCATAGGGCGAAGAAGCGGAAGGGGCGGCGCGGGGTTTCCAAGACGTCCGCGATTCGCTCACGAGCGGCCCGCTTCGAGTCCCGGGTTCCGAGAGGCGCGGCGCCGCGCGCTCCGGGCGCTCCGCTCAGGGCGGAGAAGGAGGATTTCCGTGGGTATGGGCATTCGATCCCGAACGGATCGGAGGACGATCGGTATCTGGTTCAGTCTGGGCCTCTTCGTTCTCTCCCTCGTGATCTTGCTTGCTTGCGAGGCGAAGGACGAGGGACCGACCGGCCCGGGCACTCTCCCGACGGACGATCCGGTTCTGGATCGAGGGGCCGGCACGTTGCTCGCGGATGGATCGGACGAGAAGCCGATCTATGTCTACATCTTCAGCGAGTGGGGAGCTCCGCTCGAGGGGATCGCCGTTCGCTTCAGCGCTTCGGTCGGAGCGATCACCCCCTCCGCGGTCACGGATCAGGACGGCCGCGCGTCCGCGACGCTCCTAAGCGTGTACTCGAAGCAGGATCTCGTCTCGCGCGTCTGCGCGTCGATCTCCGAACGAGCCGACTCGACCGCGCTCCCGAAGGGGAAGACCGGGCCGCTCGCGCCGCAAGAACTGTTTGACGCGGCAAGAATCGTTCGGATCGGGACCGAGGGGGACGCGTTCGACTCGCCGGGAAAGAGCGGAGTCTCGGTGGAGGCCCTCGCGGCCGCCGCGCGATCCGCGTGCGCGGATCAGGCATTCCTCGGGGTCAGCGTCTCGCTCGGCGCGTCTCCCGCGAGGATTCCCGCGGACGGGGTAAGCGCCGCCTCGCTTGTCGCGGTTCTCACGGAAACGACTCGCGGCGTTCCGGTCGTGGGGTCGGTGCTCCGCTTCGCCGCGAGCGCGGGTTCGATCGAGGGAGAGAAGACGACCGACGGAGAGGGGATCGCGGTCGCCCGCCTGACGAGCGGAACCTCCCCCGACACGGCCGGTGTCAAAGTTTATGTCGGAACATCTCTCGCCGCGGATACGGAGGTCCAGTTCGCGCCGATCACGATGCGCCTCGTGGCGGACCCTTCGATCGTGAACGCGGACGGAGAGAGCGCGAGCCAAATCGCGGCGACTCTTCTCTCCGAACAATCGACACCGCTCGCGGGGCTTTCGATCGAGTTCGAGACCGACCGCGGTGCGGTCTCCTCGCCGGTCACGACCGGAACGGACGGGAGGGCGGTCGCGACGCTGACGAGCGAATCCGAATCGGCCGTCGCGACGGTGAAGGCGCGCTTCGCGGGGGCGCTCGTCGAGTCGGTCGAGGTCCGCTTCGCGACGAGCTTCCGGCCCGCGAGCCTCGTCCTCACCGCAGGACCGTCCTTGATCGTCGCGGACGGCGTGAGCACGGCCTTGCTCCGCGCGGCCGTGTTCGACTCGACCGGGATCGCGGTCCCCGACGGAACGCCGGTCCGCTTCGAGATGCTCTCGGGGGGCGGAACCGTGAGCGGGCTCGCGGCGACGGCGGGGGGCGCAGCGACGATGGTCCTCATGAGCGGGACGCGAAGCGGGGTCGCGACGATCCGCGCAGAGGCGGGCGGCGCGGCCGACACGATCGCGGTTCGCTACGTTCCCGGCGCGCCCTCGCGCATCGATCTCTCGGCGAACCCGAGCGCGCTTCTCGCGAACGGCGTGGAGAGGTCCGCGATCGCGGCCGCCGTCTTCGACGCGCACGAAAACCGCGCGGGCGCGGGGATCGAGGTGAGCTTCGCCGCGACGCGCGGCGCGATCGAGCCGCGCGCGACGACCGACAGCACGGGAAACGCGCGCGTCTTCTACACCGCGGCGTTCGGCGCGGGCGAGGCGCGGATCGACGCCTCGGCCGGCGGCGCTTCGGCGCAACTTAGGCTCTCGCTTCTTTCGGATGCGCCCTCGGCGATCCTCCTCGACTCGCTCTCCCGCGACGCGATCCGTGTTCAGGGAACCGGCGCTCCGGAAGCGGCCACGATGATCTTCCGCGTCTACGACAAGAACGGGATTCCGATCGGTCCGGACAGCCCGACGCGCGTCGTCTTCGAGCTGAAGGCGGCGACGGGAGGCGGGGAGTATCTCCATCCGACCGCCGATACGACCGACGCGATGGGACGCGTGCGCGCGACGCTCGTCAGCGGGACGCGGCCCGGCGTCACGGAGACCGTTGCCCGCATCTCTTCGGTCAGCCCGGCCGTCGAGTCGCAGGTGATCCCGATCGCGATCCACGGGTTCCTCCCGCATCCGACGCATCTGGACGTAGCGGCGGACACGCTGAACATCCCAGGGATGATCTACGACAACTGGGAGAACCCTATCCTCGCGCTCGTCTACGACCGCTTCTCGAACCCGGTACCCGAGGGGACGGTCGTCTACTTCTCGACGAACTACGGCGGCGTCACCGGTTCCGACACGACCGACGCGTACGGGCGCGCGAAGGCGACGTTCGTCTCCAAGAACCCGCGCCCCGGCGACGGCCTGGTTACGGTGACGGCGCAGACGGCGGACTCTCTCGGCAACCCGATCACCGCGCAGACTTCCTTCCGGATGAGCGGCTCGACCGCGCCGATCGTCGTCGCCCCGACGACCTTCTCGATCGCGGACGGCGGCTCGCAGTATTTCACGTATCAACTGCACGACGTCTACGGCAACCCGCTCACGCATCACACGAGCGTCGAGGTGACGACGACTTCCGGAACGCTCGCGGGAGACATCCAGTTCGAGTTGCCGGACGTGATCGGCGGGTACACATCCTTCTCGTTCTATCTCGCCGACGCGCTGCCGGGGGATCCCGATCCCCCGCTGGCCGTGTTCGTGACGATTCAGGTGACGAGCCTGAACGGAAACGCGTCGATCACGATCCCGGGCACGATCGACTAGGTAGGTCTCCTCATGCATCGCGAAGCGCCCTCTCCGAAAAGGGAGGGCGTTTCCCTTTGGTGTGCGGCCGGGGAGAAAGAAGACGGCCTTTGGGCGATCCCGGGAATCCCGCGGCCGACCCGGGCGGACGAGCGTCGGATCTCCCTGATTTTTCGGCGGTTTCCGGGCGTCGAACCGCGGGTTCTGCTCCGTTCGTCCTCCCCGACAGGCGCGCGCGTGGGGAATAGGAGGTACAACCCGTTGATTTTCATAGCGAAACATGCTGAGGAACTCCTCCCGGGGGCCCGTGTGGGTCCGAGGGGGCTCCGGCGGGCGGTCCGCGAGGTAGCCCCACAACTCGTTGCTTAAAAACGCGATAGAGTTTTCTTTCGCGCACCGATGTTTTTGTTTGACAGGTTTTCGGGGCGCTCCTATAGTGCGACGTGTCGCAGATATTGTGACTCGGGTGTCTCCGGATCGCTATATGTTGAAGCGGATTCGGGTTCGATCGTGACTCCGCTTCGGAGCTTGCTGGGTTATCCTCTTGTGAAGTAGCTTCTTGTGAGCTCCGAACGTGCTCGGGGTGCGGGAGTTCTTTCCTCTGAACCCTTCCTCGATCCGGAGAAGCATCCTCTCTTTCGCTTGACATTTGTATAGTAGGCCGGCACGATGTTCCGTATGGGCGTGTCGGTTCCAGGGCAGCCGATGCCCGCCTGTTTCGCCCGGGAGGCGTGCCTCCCGCATCGGGGATCGTGCCCCCATTCTCGGACGGCGAAGCGGCGGTTGGAGGCAAGGGTTGATGGGAGCGAGCGGGGTCGCAGCGAGGGGAATCATGGGCGAGGCGGCGTTCAACTTCCCGGATCGCCAGGAGGGACTGGCCTTCCGGAGGATGTACACAACCCCCGGTGTGCATCCGTTCGACGAGGTGGAGTGGGAGTCCCGCACGGCGTCGATCACGAACGAAAAGGGTGAGGTCGTCTTCGAGAAGAAGGACCTCGAGTTCCCGACTTTTTGGTCGCAGCTCGCGACCAACGTGACCGTATCGAAGTACTTTCACAAGAACAAGCCGGCCCCGCACGGCGAGAAGAGCCTCCGGCAGCTGGTCGGTCGGGTTGCCCAGACGATCACCGACTGGGGGTGGGCGGGCGGTTACTTCCTGACGGAAGAGGATCGCGACGTCTTCCACCACGAGCTGATCTATCTGCTCCTGCACCAGAACGCCGCCTTCAACAGCCCGGTTTGGTTCAACGTGGGCATCGAGAAGAAACCGCAGTGCTCCGCGTGCTTCATCAACTCCGTGGAAGACCGGATGGAGTCGATTCTCCAGCTTGCGAAGACCGAAGGGATGCTCTTCAAGTGGGGCTCGGGCACAGGCACCAACCTTTCTCCGATCCGCTCCTCTCGCGAATGCCTTTCGAGCGGCGGAAGCTGCTCGGGTCCCGTCTCGTTCATGAAGGGGTACGACGCCTTCGCGGGCGTGATCAAGTCGGGAGGGAAGACGCGCCGCGCCGCGAAGATGGTGATCCTCAACCTGGATCACCCGGACATCGTCGAGTTCATCCGGTGCAAGGCGGAAGAGGAGAAGAAGGCGTGGACGCTCATCGACGCGGGCTACGACGGCTCGCTCGACGGCGACGCGTATTCCTCGGTCTACTTCCAGAACTCGAACAACAGCGTCCGCGCGACGGACGACTTCATGAACGCCGTGGTCGAGAACCGGGAGTGGAAGACCCGCGCGGTGGCGAGCGGCAAGGTCGTGGAGACGTTCAAGGCGCGCGACTTGATGAACTGGATCGCCGAGGCGGCGCACGTCTGCGGCGATCCGGGCATGCAGTTCGACACGACGATCAACGATTGGCACACCTGTCCGAGCAGCGGGCGGATCCACGCGTCGAACCCGTGCTCCGAGTACATGTTCCTCGACGACTCGGCGTGCAACCTGGCGTCCTTGAACCTCATGCGCTACCGGCGCGACGACGGTTCCTTCGACGTCGAACGTTTCTTCCATTCGGTCGACATCATGATCACCGCGCAGGAGATCATCGTCGACAACGCGAGCTATCCGACGAAGGCGATCGAGGAGAACTCACACGTGTTCCGGCCCCTCGGCCTCGGCTACGCGAACCTCGGCGCGCTTCTGATGTCGAGCGGGCTCCCTTACGATTCCGACGAGGGGAGAGCCTACGCGGCGGCGGTCACCTCGCTGCTGGGCGGGCGCGCGTATCTCCAGTCCGCGCGTCTCGCCGCGAAGCTGGGACCTTTCGAGGGTTTCGAGAAGAACCGCGAGCCGATGCTCCGCGTCATTCGAAAGCACCTCGATGCGGCCAAGGAGATCCCGGCCGACACGCTGCCGAGCTCCCTCTGGGAATCGTCGGAGCAGGTCTGGCAACAGGCGCTCGCGGAGGGGAAGAAGCGCGGCTTCCGCAACGCGCAAGTGACGGTTCTCGCGCCCACCGGAACGATCGCGTTCATGATGGACTGCGACACGACCGGCATCGAGCCGGATATCGCGCTCGTCAAGTACAAGAAGCTCGTCGGCGGCGGAATGATGAAGATCGTGAACCGGACGGTCCCTCTCGCCCTCAAGGTTCTCGGCTACGACGGTGCCTGCGTCGCGGAGATCCTCGACTACATCGACAAGAACGACACGATCGAGGCGGCTCCCGGGCTGAAGGAGAAGAGCCTCCCCGTCTTCGATTGCGCGTTCAAGCCCATGGACGGAGTGCGCTCGATTTCCTACATGGGCCATGTGCGCATGATAGCCGCCGTGCAGCCGTTTCTCTCCGGGGCGATCTCGAAGACGGTGAACATGCCGACCGAGGCGACCCCCGAGGAGATCGCGAGCGTCTACATCGAGGCTTGGAAGACCGGCATCAAAGCGATCGCGATCTATCGCGACGGCTCGAAGCGAACGCAGCCCCTCACGACGGCGCGGGTGACTGCAGCGCCGGAGAAGGTCGGGTCAGCAGTCCGCAGGCGGCTTCCGGACGAGCGGCGTTCGATCACGCACAAGCTGAGCATTGGAGGACACGAGGGATACCTCACCGTCGGTCTTTACGAAGACGGAATGCCCGGAGAGATCTTCCTCACGATGTCGAAGCAGGGGTCGGTCGTCTCGGGGCTCATGGACGCGTTCGCGACGTGCGTGTCGATGGCGCTGCAATACGGAGTGCCCCTGGAGGTGCTCTGCAACAAGTTTAGCCATATGAGGTTCGAGCCTTCAGGATTCACGAACAGCAAGGAGATCCCGATCGCGAAGTCGGTCCTCGACTACATCTTCCGCTGGCTCTCTCTTCGGTTCTTGAGCGAGCGGGAGGGTAAGGAGGGGCAGGACGCGGCCTCTCGCCAGACCGAGCTCTTCGGCGCCGGAGGAGCACCGGGGGAGCGAAGCGCTGGGATCGTTCCGATCCCGCTGGAAAGCCCGCAGAGCATCGAGGCGCGCGAGAAGTGGGTATTTCAGGCGCAGTCGGACGCTCCGGCGTGCTACGAATGCGGATCGCTCATGGTTCGGAGCGGATCCTGCTATCGATGCACCAACTGCGGCTCGACTTCGGGTTGCAGTTAGGCTAGGTGCCGGGTTCGCTCGGGTATCCGGTACCGATAGACAATACCGACCGAGAGGGGGCCCGCTTCCGCGTCGGCCCGCCTCGCGCCGGGCCCCGCGACTCGCCTTGCGGGGCCCGCGACGTCTCCGCCGCGAAGGTCGAATCGGGCGCGGTTCTATCGGAAGGCCGACCGCGCGTTCTGCTTTACCGTGAGGCGGGTTCGGGCTATCTTGAGAACGCTATGGCGAGGATCTACACACGGGGCGGCGACGAGGGGGAAACCTCGCTCTTCGGAGGCGAGAGGGTTCCGAAGAACCACCCGCGGGTCCGCGCATACGGAGAAGTCGACGAGCTCGGCTCCGCCGTCGGGGTCGCCCTCTCCGGTCTCGACCCGGGCTGGGACATCGCGCGCACTCTTCGATCGATTCAACATCAACTGTTTCGAGTCGGAGGAGCGCTCGCCGATCCGGCCGGGAAGACGAAGGTCGTTCCGCCCGGCGCGGAAGAGACCGCTGCCCTCGAGCGCGCAATCGACCTTCTCGAAGAACAGCTTCCTGAATTGAAACGGTTCATTCTTCCGGGCGGGACGGCGGCCGGAGCGCACTTGCATCTCGCGCGAACGGTTTGCAGGCGAGCCGAGCGATCGGTCGTCGATCTTGTGGAACGCGGCGAAAGCGTGCCCGCGGGGATCATCGTCTACTTGAACCGCCTCTCCGACTATCTCTTCGTCGCCGCGCGGGCGGCGAACCGGCGGGCCGGCGTCGAGGAGGAACCATGGGATCCGGAGCGCTGAGCGCGGCCTTCGGGCGGAGGGCGCCGAAATGACGCGCCGCCGCCCAATCCTTCTTGTCTCAATCGCCCTCCTTCTTCCTTCCGGATGTGGAACGGACCCCGACGGCGGCGAGAGCGCTCCTTCGCATCATCGCACAAGAAGAACTCGTCCTCTTCCCTCTCCTTCTGTCGCACGATAGAAGTAGACTCCGGACGGCATCTCGCGCCCCGCGTCGTCCTTCCCGTCCCAATGGAATCGCGCGATTCCGGTCGGGCCTCTCTCCGCATCGTGAAGCACGCGCACGAGGCGCCCGCGAAGATCGAAGATGCTCGCTTCGAGCGCGCCCCCGTCCGCGCCGAGCGCCGCGAAGGAGAGAGCGGTAGGCTCGCGGAAGGGGTTGAAGGGGTTCGGCTCCGCCCATGCGGCTCGCCCCGAGCGGGCCGCCTCGCTCCCCGTGCTCGTGTCGATCGCCGCGATGACGGTTCGATAGACCGCGAGATCGGCGGGCGGAAGGCCGGTGTTCCGCGGAGCCATCGTGAGCCGCGTGCCCGTCGCCGCGTCGAAGAGATGAACCCCCGGCTGCGTGATCTTGCGATCGGCGAGAAAGACCTGCGCGGTCGCCGTGTCCCACTCGATGTCCGGAACGAAGCCGTCCGTGGTGTAGTGCGTTCCGTTGAGGGCTCCGTCGGATGTGCGGAAGGAGACGAGATTCGTCGTGTAGAACCAATCGCTCGAAACGGCGGCGTAGCCCTTGTCGCCCGAGAGGGTGAACACACCGAGATCGCCGCCGAGAGCGTTCTCGGTGACGACCCATCCCTCCGACGCGAGCGTGGCCGCGTCGATCCTCTCGATTCCGCCGTCGAGGGCGAAATAGGCCCCGGTCTCGCCGAGGTAGATCTTTCCCGCGCCCTCGTCGAGGAGCATCGGCCCGTTCGGGTTCGACGCGAGGAGAGCGATCCCCTGCGTACCGGGAACGGACGGGTTCGCGTCGACGAGGGTGTTCGTCTCCGTGTTCACGACGGCGAGGTAGGCGGGAAAGAGCGGGGTCCAGGTCGAGCGATCGATCCTTTGGATCTGAATGAAAAGGCGTTTCCCGAAGAGGACCATCCGGCTCATCTCCGGAAGCCCGTCCGCGTCGGCGAACACGGACAGATCGATTGAATCGACGATCGCGCCGGTCGATGGGTTCACCTCGTAGAGCCGGGTCGATTCGTAGCGGCTTACGTACGCCTTCGTCTCGCTTACGAAGGCGATGTCCTGCGGGTTGCTCCCCGCGCCGACGGAGAACTCGAGGATCGTTCCGAATCCCGATTCGGGATCGATCACCTGGATGTTGTCCGCATAGAGACGGTTCACGACATAGATCCGGTTCCGCCAGACGCGGACGATCGGATCGGAGCTGACCGGCTCGAGATTCGTTTGAACCGGCCAAGGGTTCTCGAGGCCGATCGTGGCGCACTGTCCGCTTGTCTCGTAGTCGGTCGTCACCGCGAAGAGAAACTCCGCCGCGACGGAGGCCGCCGGAAAGACGAGAAGAGCGGCGAGCGCCGCCGCGAGAGGGATCGTTCGCCTCATGGTCACTCCTTTCGGGCGCGGCGTCCGCCGCCCGCTTCAACGGCCGCGGTCAAGTAAACGGTTCTTCCCGGCATCGGGTATCCGAAGGAATCCGCGCTCTTCTCGTCGCCGATGTTCTGCACGTCCAGATCGAAGAGGAACCGGTCCCCACGGAATCGGATCCGCGCTCCTACGTTGTGGATATTCCTCGCGGCCGCCCGATCCTCTTCGGTGTTCGCGCGGTCCCGGAAATACGGGTCAAGCCGGTTGTACTCATGCCTTAGCTCGATCCGCCCGAGGCGGAGCGAAAGCCGCGAGAAGAACTCGCGCGCCGAAACATACGGAACCCATTTGCTCTTCCAGTGAGGAACGGACCCGCGTTGGCGGACGTCTTGCGAAGTGAACGAGCCGTCCGCGCGGAGCGCCCCCCCCTCGATCTTCCACTCGATCTCGACCCCCTCGGCATCGGCTTCCTCCAGGTTCACCGCCTTGAAGTTCCGCTGCGAGTTCTGGATGAAGACGATGAGAGAATCTCTTTTGGAGCGAAATACACTGATGTCAAGAAAGCCGTCGATCGGCCCATCCTCCGGCGCGCGAAGCCGAAAGCCGCCGTCCCATGTCGTGCCTTCCTCGGGAACGAGGAAGGGACTCGGGCGGACGTCGCCGTTCGTCCCGAAGAGCTCGAAGAGAGTGGGAAGCCGTCCGGCGCGCGCGCGGCTCGCTCGGAGAGAGAGGAAAGGAGCGAGATCGGCGTGCGCCCCGAGGGTTGCGGCTCGGAAACCGCTCGAATGTGCCGTTTGGAGAGGTTCCGGCGGAGGCCCGTAGGGGAGGACGCCGTGGAAGTTGTCCTTCGATTCGGTCCAGCGGAGCGCGCCGTAGAGCGAAAGGCGCTCGCGAAAAAGAAGGCACTCGTCCTCGAGAGAGAGGGACGAAACGCGCCTCTCCCTCGGAAACCCCTTGCCGACCGCCGGGTTTCCGTCTTCCGGCTCGAACGACTCGCGCCTCAAGTCCGCCCGCGCTCGTAGGGTTTGGCGCGCGCGAAGGAGGTGGGCGGTGACGAGAACATGTCCGCCATCCGCCTCGGACCGATGGATGAGATCGCTTAAGTGGAGCGTCGGTTCCTTGCCCGGATTGTAGTACCGGTCCCGGCGGTCGAGACGATAGGCGCCGAGATCGGCCCGAACCCGCTTCCTGAGGAGTCCGGGAGAGGCGGCCGCAAGGCTCGTTCGATGTCTTCGGTTGTCGAACGACGCCTCTTCGTAGATCAAGTTGCCGTGGCCGGGAAGACCGCTTTCCTTGAGGTACCAATCATCGACCAGCTCGATCGTCCATCCGGCGAGCGGAGGAAGGCGGAGCTTGCCGAGGAGGGTGTGCTCGCGGAATGCGTTATTCGTCCGCGTGAGAACCGTGTCGTCCGCCACGTTGTGCGTGCGCGTCCCCCGGTCGTAGAGAAACTCGAAGTCGCCCCTCGTCTGAAGGTGCCTGTAGGAGAGGAGGTATGCGCCGCCTCCCGCGGTCCCCGAGCGGAGCGCGTAGGTTTTCCACGTGTCGTAGCTTCCTGCCGTGAGCGCGAACGAGGTGTGTCCGTCCCGCGCGGGATGCGTGACGAGGTTAACCGCCCCGCCGATGCCCGAGGCGCCGAGCGCGACGGGGGCGCCGCTCCGGAAGATCTCCGCGCGAACGAGGTTGTCGACGGGAAGCTCGGCGAGATTCACCGCTCCCCATTCCGCGGAGTTCAGCGGAATGCCGTCGAGGTAGATCTCGACCTGTCCGGGAGCGCTCCCGCGAATCGATGCGGTTGCGAAGGCGCCGAGCCCGCCGAAGCGCCGAACCCGCACACCGGCGGATTCCTCGAGGATGTCCGCGATCGTAAGAAGCCGGCCGGACGATCCCGCGAGATCCTTCACGCTCGCGAAGAAGGGGAGACGGTCGAGATCGACCGGCTTGTCGGGGGCTTCCGCTTCGACCCGAATCGTGTCCGCGGGCCCGTAGAGGGGTCCCCCCTCGTCGGCCGACGAGAAGGTTGACACAAAAATCATTGCGAAGAGGACGAACGACGGGACCCACGCCGCCGAGCGCCGCGTGCAAACGCGCATCGCGCTTCCACCATGCGGTCGCCGGCGCGAGGAGGGCGCGGGGGAAACAGAAACCGAAGCGGCCGCCGCTTCGGGGAGAGCTCCCGCCCGTCGCGGCCAATCCTCGAGCCGACGGTTCGAGTGCCGGGCTCTCTCGCGCGAGAGGCCCGGTTCGTTTTCCCCGGGGAGGTCTTCTGGCTTCCGGGTCTTCCTACCGCCCACGCCTTCCCGCGGCTCCCGGCCGCAGTGGCATCGTGTGGGTTTCGTCGCCGGTTACAGCGGCGGGCCCGCAACGGCTTCGCACCGTTTTCCCTTCTTCATTCCGCCCCGCGGACCCGGGGAAACCTTTTTGTCGGGAGAGAGGGTAGCAGGTGAAGAGCCGTCAGTCAACACAACTGATTTCTGCCCCTCGCCTGCCGAGGTGGCGTGGGCGGACGCGCGGGTCTCTCCTTCGCGCCGCATGCGCGAAGGAGCTTCCTCGCCACCCCGTCGCTTGGGCATGTACTGACAGACACCGTTCACCCAGTGAAAAGAGGTGTCTGTCACAACTCGCAGGCTATCTACTTGAACAGGCGTTTCAGCGATCCCCAGGAGGAGGATTCGGTTTCGGTGGAACCGATACGCACGTAGGCCTTCGAGGGCCACGCGGCGTAGTAGTAGGTCCAACTGGTGCAGGTCATCAACACCGAGCCGGCGACATCGGAAGCGAGCTCGGCGATCGATCCCTCCGCCGCGGCGCGAAAAGTGATCGTCGCGTGGCAAAACGGCCATTCGATGCAGCCGAACCAATTGATCGTGTAGGTCGCCAGGCTGACACAACCCGGCGAGGGGAAGTCGGGAGGATAGCTCTCCCAGTAGGCGGGCAGGTGGTACTCGGTTGCCACGTAAACCAATGCATCCCCCGGAGAACACACGGTCGATGCGGCGACCATGATCCTCGGGGAAGGGAGATCGCCTACCCACCAGAGGTCGAGCCTTACGTCCTCTCCGATGAAAGCTTCGATCGTGTCCGGTCCGTTCCCGAGAACCCCGTCGAGGTCGAGCTCGATTGCGGCGTTCGTTCGCGCAAGGACGAGCGGTGCCGCCAGGAGGCTCGCGACGAGAAAAGACGCCGTCCAATTCCGCTGACTCTTCATGTCCCGGACCTCCTCTCCCGGGGCCTAGGTTATCAGGTACCGGATCTTCCGTCTACTCGGTCCCGCGCCGGTAGCCGCGGCTCGGCTCGTCCCCGCCCGATCCCTCTCCGCCCCGCCGCCGGAGCGGAAGCACGCCGGCCATCTCTCCGATCACGTTGACGAGCTCGGCGTCGCCTGGAATCACGATCTTCGCGTTCTCGCGGAGCGCCCGCTCGACCGTCTCGAGCTGCCGGAGAAGCTGCGCGTTTCCGATGAAGTACTTGTTCGCCGCCTCGTTCACGAGACGGATCGCTTCCGCCTCTCCTTCCGCCTCGAGGATTCTCGCTTGCTTGACCCCTTCCGCCTTCTTGATCTCCGCCCGCTTCATTCCGTCCGCCTCGCGCTCCCGGGCGTTCGCGAAGTCGAGCGCGGCGATCTTCTCATTCTCCGCCTTCACGACCTTGTTCATCGTCTCCTGGACGTCCTTGGGCGGGTCGATCTCCTTCAGCTCCGTGCG
>VGIW01000028.1 GCA_016867715.1 Candidatus Eisenbacteria bacterium
CACCAACCGGACCTCGTCAAGTCGACCAAGAGTTCCCCGACCGGCCCCTCCCCCGCCACCCGATAAATCACTTCTGCGAATAGAAACGGCGCGGGTATCCCACAGAAGCTGTACGACCCATTCCCTCGCATTGTGACGCAACCTTCTTCTTGGTTTGTCCACGTCTCGAGACCTAGACACGCGGCAACGTCGGCGCCCAATGTCCATCCAACATATTCAAGCGTTCCGTCGGGGTTGCATAGCGCAATCTGAACAAGATACAGGAAATCCCACTCCCCTCCGCTTCCTCGAACCCAAACATCCACGTTCACCGTATCGCCGGACGCCACAAGCAGCGTATCCGGTCCGTTTTCGACCGTGCCGTCAAGATCCAGCGCCACCCAATACGGCTGCGCGGACACAAGATGGGGCCCTGCGAGTGCCATTGCAACCCCGAGCGCGGAACGCCACAGCATGTGTGACCACATGTGGTCCTCCCTTCATCGCGCACTTGAGGAACACCACGCTCATTGCGTTCGCCCCGCGATCGGAATGAGTCGCGAATCGCTCCGAAATCGGTATGGGATCCCCAGAATACCACGGAATGCATCCCCGGAATGCATGTGACAATCCGAACTCAGCGGAACAGGCTCTTCACCGACCCCCAGCTCGTCGGCTCCGTCGCCGTCACGTCCCCGATCTGGATCCGCGCGAGGACCTCGCCGTTGTTCGTGAAGGCCACCCATGAATAGACCTGGGACCACTCGAAGACCCCGGATTCAGGACGCAACGTCAAATTAGCGACCGACTGGTCCGAGGCTGCTTCGTATGTCACGGTGGCTATCTTGCGGGGGGGCCACATCGGATAATCATCAAAAGTGTCACGCCCACGCAGAAGCGCGCAACCCGATGTGTCCGGAGGAACGGCAACAAGCGCCCAATACCAGGGGACAAACTCCGTACCGACATACGTGAGCTTCCCAGCGTCTTCGCAAAGACCGATCCCGAACGCCAAGAAGAGACATTCCCACGGACCGCACTCCTCGGTACCGCAAATCCAAATGTCAATCGGGATCTGATCCCCGACGGATGTCACGATATAGTCCGGCTGCGGATCGCCGACGGCGCCGTCCAGGTCGGCCTCGACGGAGTACTGAGCCGAGACGCCGCCCGCGGCGAGCAACACGATCACGCTCGATACACACAACGCTCTCACGGCCCCCTCCTTCCGGAATCCCGGGATCGGGCGTCTCTCGCGGCGGCTGTTTCTCGGGTGCTTGACGCACAGGCTAGTTTAGCATGAAGAGGATTCTCCGTCACGAGGAATCCGCACCGGCCCTTTGGGTGACCGACACCTATTTCGCCTGCTCGCTCGGCGGGCCGATCTCCCCCTCGGGGCCTGATCGACGAGGCCGGGTACCCGCCCCCTCGACAAGGGAGCCGAAGGCTCCTGCCCGTGGAGGCGGGTGGCCGAGCGATCGGAGCCGAGAACGCGCGGGGCGCGTTCGGAGGCGTCCCCGAGAGGGAGGTCGGCCCGTCGAGCGAGTCTTCTGAGAACGCGCGGCGCGTTCAGAGACATCCCCGAGGGGGAGGTCCGCCCGCCGAACGAGCCCTGTTATCCGTGCGTGTCGAGCCAGCGGAGCGCCCCGTCGAGATCGGTGAACTCGCCGTCGAGCTGCGCCTCGAAAGCTCTTCCGAGGATCTCCCCCATCGCGGGCCCCGGCGTCCATCCCCTTTCGAGGAGATGCCGTCCCATCAGGATCGGGCGAGGGCCGCTCTCGGCCACGTCGAGCTCCTTCGCCGTCGCGAGAAGCCAATCGCCCGCCGGGAAGACGCGAGCGATCGCGTCGGGGGTCGTGCGGCCGTAGTGATCGGCGCGCGCGTGGCGCACAAGACGCTCGATCGGAACCTTCGTCGCCAGCCTCCGCACGGCGGACGGCCCCGCGCCCCCCTTGAAGAGCGAATGAGGCCGGAGGTGATGCACAACGAGCGCGACAACATCCTCGACCAAATCCCTGTCGCGCGTGAGGCGCGCGAGGAAGCTCCGCGTGGGCGCCTCGCCGAGCGGCTCGTGGTTCGGCGAGCGGAGCTTCCCGTCCTCGTCGTTCGTCGTGAGCGGCTTTCCGAGATCGTGGCAGAGCGCCGCGAACATAAGAACGAGATCCTCCCTCGGATCGCCGGTCTTGAGCGACGCCGCCGCGTCGAGCACGTGAAGCGTGTGCACCCAAACGTCCCCCTCAGGGTGCCATTCGTACTCCTGCCGGCAGTCGAACATCGTCTCGAGCTCCGGAAAGAAGCGCGTGAGATCGAGAACGCGCATGATCTGGAACGCGACCGACGGATGGCGCGGCTTAAGAAGCATCGCGCGGAACTCCTCGAAGAGCCGCTCCTCGGCAAGCTCGAAGAGATCGAGCGTGCGGCACAGATCCGCAGTCTCCTTCTCGACCTCGAAGAGAAACCGCGCCGCGAAACGACAGACGCGAAGACCGCGCAGGGGATCCTCGCCGAAATGATCGCGATCGACGGCGCGGAGAAGCCGACGCTCGATGTCGCGCCGCCCGCCGTGCGGATCGAGGATCTCGCCGCTGAGGAGATCCTCGGCCATCGCGTTGATCGTGAGGTCGCGCCGCCTGGCCGCCTCCTCGAACGGGAGCGACGGATCCGACTCGACGAGGAAGCCCTTGTGCCCCGAACCGATCTTGGTCTCGCGCCTCGGGATCGAGACATCGACCGGCCCGATCTTGACGACGCCGAACGCGCGGCCGACGAGATCGACTCGCCCGAAAGGATGGAGGATCTCGATCAGCCGGTCCGGCGGGATCCGAAAGACCTCGAGATCGATGTCCTTCCGCGCCTCGCCGGGAAGGAGGATCCTGTCGCGCACCCACCCGCCGACCGCGAGCGCGCGCCCCCCCTCGCGCTCCACCGCCCGCGAGATCTCGGTCGCCAATCGGAGAACATCGCCTTCGGTCATGACCCGCCTTCCGGTGCGCGGCCTCACCCCGCGCTCCCGCGGGGAATCGTTCGCTTCACCATTATAGACGATCCGAATCAGGAGCAGAGCCTCTCGACGAGGGGAAGCAAGTTCCGGCGATCGGGAACCTCGTTCCAAGGAACGAGGCCGCTGCCCACGCCGTGCGCGCATCCCGACCACGGCGTGGGCGGCGCGACCGCTCGGCTGTCTCCGCCGCTCCGCGCGCGAGAGAGAGGAGGCCGCGCCGCGCGAGCCGTCGAACGAGTTGTTGTTTCACGAGTTGAGCGGGAGGCCGCGCCCACCGAGCCTTCCCGGCCGGACGATCCCGCGGTCCCTCCCCGGCGCGCGGCCACACGGCGCCCGAACCGCCCGATTTCACCTTAACCTCTCATCTTTCAACTGATTCGATCGAATGCCCGCCGAATCCTTGAGTCTTCGGCATGCTTGATGCAGGAAGCACCCCGCGGGAGCAGGAGAAAGGACGCCGGATGCGGCGGCGCGCCGCTTCGGATCCCCGCGCCTGATCCGCGCGAAGAAGGAGGGAGCGCCATGAAATCGCCGACTCGCCGAATGGTTCTTGCCGTCTGTGCTCTCATCGTTCTCCTTGCGCCGCTGGCGCGCGCGGCCGGCGACCCGATCTGGTCGGTCCGAATCGAGGGCGAAGCGGCCACGCTTGTGACGAACGACTTCTCGGCCCTCTCCCGATCGGACGAGAAGAGCGCGCCCGCCGGCGATTTCCCGCTCTCGGTCCTTCGCGTGAAGAGGGTGGTCGACCGATCGGAGGTGCTGGGCGACCGCTTGGTTCCGCACATCCGATTGCAGGTCGCGCCGCTCTACGTGAACACGGATGGAACGCTCCGATCGAACGAGCTCACCTTCGTCCCGGACAACCGCGCGTCGAAGGACCTCGAAGGAGACGATTCCTTCGCGTTCCTCGCGCAGCCCGGAGGCGCGTGGGGGGCCGAGGCGGAGGCGCTCGCGAAGGTCTTTCCCGTGAGCTTCGTGAACTTGAGGGACATGCGCCACCAACAGATCAACACATGGATCCGATCGCCCGACGGATCGAAGGCGGCCGCCGTCATGGAGGTGGCGACCTTCTTCTTCGACGCGCAGTCGGGCGCCCCACCGGGTCCGTTCCCCCGGGTTCTCTATCTCCATCCGCTCCACAGCACGGCGGTCTCCTCTCGCCTCGATCGGATCGCGGGCATCGCGCGAGACGGGGACGAGGAATGGGTGGTCGCGTTCCGATTCGACGGACGGGTGTTCTATGAAGAGCCGCATCCGACAGGCTACGTCTACGATCAGCTTCAGTTCGTGCCCAACGGAGAGACGCTCATCTATGACCGGAAAGCGAAAGGCGGCCGCGCGGAGGCCGTCGTGCTCGATCTCCGGAACGGCGAGACGAAGACGCTCGAGGGAATTCCGGAGGGGTATCGCTACTACTCGCGGGACGGCCGCCGCCTGCTCATCCTGCGGGGCGAACCGGGAAGAGGGCCGACCCGCGCCGAGATCTTCGATTCATCCGATCCTCTCGCGCCATCCCCGCTCCCCGGCTCGTACTCGCCGGGCGATCAAATCGTGACCGCCGCCGTCTCCGACGACGGGTCGGCCGTCGCGCTCCAAGTGAGAAACGGCTTCAGGAATCCCCCGACCACGCGGGTCGTCCTCCTGGACGGAGATCTGAACGAGGTCGATGTGCTCCTCTCGGAGACGACGATGCAGGGGCTGCATTTCGCCGGGAAGATCCTCTTCGTCGGCTATCAAAAACACCCGAACCCGGTCCTCTTCGTCACGACCGAGGAGATCCGCGCGTACGACTGTTCACGATAAGGGAGGGAAGCTCATGTGCAGCGGGCCGATGGTCTTCGTCCTTCTCAGCCTCGCCTTCTTCGCGATCTCGGGAGAGGCCCGCGCGCGGCAGGTGTTCTCCGAGAACCCGATCCCATCGACGACGACGTTCGTCTACAACGAGTTCATGCAGCTTGTTTCGGCGTCGGACTCCCCCTACCGCCTGCACACGGGGATCGATTGCGCGGGAGAAACGGGCGATCCGGTTGTCGTTCCGCTTTCCGCGGGGAACGCGCAGGTACTGGGTGTCACCGAGAACTGCGTCTTCCTCGTGGCTCGCGATCGCCAAGCCGGCAGCTACGCATGCTTCCAGGCCATCCACTTGAACCCCAATCCGGTCCTCGCTCCCGGGATGTGGATCGACGCGGCGGATCCGCTCGGAACGCTCGACGCGAACCGGCATCTGCACGCCGAGATCTTCCTCTCCGCGGACGCCGAGGTCACGGACGCCGACCTCCGCAACCCCCGACTGCACGGCCTCGAGAACGCTCCGTGGATCACCGACACGATGGCGCCGGTTCTGGACACGATCCTCGCGCATTGGGGAGTCAACACGTGGACCTTCCGCGTCAAAGTCCACGACCAGAACGAGCACAACCCCTCCTACTATAACGGCATTCAACGAATCGAGCTCCGAATGGACGATCGCCTCGCGGATAGCATCCTGCTCGACGCGTTCGAGGACAAGTCCGGTCTCTTCCCTCCGGACGCCGGCGAGATTTACTACGATCCGTCGGCCGTGCCCGTGGGAACCAACAACCCGAACGTTCTCGAATACGTTCTCTCCTGCCCTGCCGCCTCCGGCGATCATGTCCTTCGGGTACTCTGCTGGGACGCGGCCGGCAACTCCGTGGAGTCTCCGCCGATGAAGCCGACCGTGGTCATGCTCTCGGATGAGGAGACGCCGGCTCCCTCATCGATGGACGTGTCTTCGTATCCGAACCCGTCGAGCTCCTCCTTCACGATCCGCCTCCGCATGCCGCGCGAGGAAGAAGCGGCCGTCGAGGTCTTCACCGCCGCGGGGCGAAAGGTGCGGACCATCCACCAAGGAAGCCTTCCCCGCGGGATCCTCGATCGGTCGTGGGACGGCAGGGATGAGCGGGGCCGCCCCGTCCCGCCCGGCGCCTACCTCATCCGGATGCAAACGCGCGGGACCGGCAGTCCGCCCGAGACGTTCGTCCGCAAAGTGAGCGTCGTCCGCTGATGGGCAGAACCGTGAAGAACACTGCGCCGCGGACGGTCTTCTCGCTACTCGCGATCGTGTGTCTCTTCCCTTCTCCCGCCCGCGCGTTCGATCCGCTTTCGACCGACCACGCGTACGACTATGTCATCCTCGCCCACGACAACCTCGCAACGGAGGCCCAGCGGCTTCTCGACCATCGCTCGACCGATCACCGATGCTGTCTTGTTCGGATATCCGAGATCGCCTCGTCGTTTCAGGGATCGAGCCTCGTCGAGAAGATCCGCGCCTTCGTCCATCACGCCTACCGGAACTGGAGGATCGCTCCGAGCTACCTTGTTCTCGTCGGAGACGCGAACATGACGAATCCGGCGCACGACCTCGTTCCCGCGCCGCTTCGCTGGAACGAGTTCTACGTCTGGCACGACAACCGGTGGTTCGCCGACGATACCTACTATGTCGAATCTCCCTTCGACGGAAACACGAAGCCGATCCTTCATGTCGGCAGGATTCCGGCGCGAACGAACGCGCAGCTCCGGAACGCGATCGACAAGATTCTCGCGTACGACGCCCTCGCCGGCTCCCCCGCCTGGCTGAGCCGCATCCTCATGCTCGTCGGGGACGCCAGCATCAACGGGAACAACCAGGTTTACAAGACGCTGAACGATCAACTGCGCGACGAGGAACTGAGCGGATGGCCCGAGATCGTGACGCGATACGCCTCCGACTACGACGACGACATGGAAGAGTGGCCGGAGATCCCGACTGAGGTCACGCGACAGGACTGGAACGCCGGCGTCGGGTACGCGAACGCTTTCGGGAACACGCTCGGCTGGACCAACCTGGTGTTCATGGCGTACTTCAACCTTCCGCCTGGAGGGACCGGCAACCCGACCTTCACGGAGAGCCTGGACGCCACGCACCGCTTCCCGGTGCTCTTCGCCGGAAGCTGTCTGATGAACTACTTCTACCGGGACTTCGAGCTGTCGGTCGGCGAGGATCTCCTTCTCTCCGAGCCCGACCGCGGAGCGGCGGCCGTTGTCGCCGCGACCCACGTGAACGACGCGGTCGAGTCGTACCAGATGAACCAATACTTCATCCACGAAATGATCCGCCGCGGCGTGCGGAACCTGGGGAGGCTCTTCACGGGCGCCCGGAGCCGCGTGCTCGAGCAGGGCCACGGGCACCCGACGTTCGCGCGGCAGTACTGCCTATTGGGAGATCCGGGCCTCGACATCAAGCTTCATCCCCTCCTCACCCCCACGGATTTCGCGAACGGAATGGAAATCGAGGACGCGCCCGTTTTCCAGGACGTTGTGCTCGCGCGATCGGCAGAGGGTCTTTCGAACGACAACCTGCGGATCGTTCATTCGGACGGCGGGGTCGATCCTCTTCTCTCCGAGCGCATGCTCCGCGCGACCCTCACCGACGGCGCCGGGGCACCGTTCATCGAATGGAAGATCCTGGAACCGAACCTCCCGATCGAGGAGAACACGATCCTCTCCTTCTGGATGAACGTTCCGGAATCGCCGGGCGGCGCGTGCAAGATCGTCCTGGACGGGAACACGACGGGCGGCCGCCTGAAGGACAACATCGGCGTCTTCGATCAGAACGGCGTCCCACTGAACGCCAAGTACCGAACGCCTCTCGGGCAAGGCTGGCGGTCCGTGTACGCGGATCTCTCCTCGCTTCAAGGATCCACGCTCCTCGATCTTCGCGTTCGCTACGAAACGACGGTGGCCTCGGATGCCGGGAATCTTCGCGCGTACATCGACGCCATCCGCGTGTCGAGGCCCGCGCCGGAAGCGGGAGAAATCCTGAACGCCTCGTTCGAGGAAGACGAGGACCGAAACGGGACGCCTGACTTCTGGACGAACCTCTGGGGCGAGACGACGACCGGCAACGTTCTCCGGAGCGACCACTACGCCCGCGACGGGACGCACAGCATGCTCGTGTACGACGAATGGTGCAACGGCCAGGGCGCGCAGCATGTCTTCCACTCGAATCCGAGCGCTCCCGCATACACGATGCGGTTCGATTGCATGGCCCCCGAAGAGACGTCTTTCCGCGTGATCGCCGCCGACTTGAACTGGGGAAGCGAGATTCTCAGCGCTTCCGGGAGCGCCGGGCCCGCTTGGAAACGGTTCGAATGCGCGTTCCCGAACCCGGATTGCGGGTTCGGAATGGGACGAATCGCGATCCGGATCCTCCCCGAGGATTGCGAGTATCCGTTGTACATCGACGCAATCCGCGTGCTCCCCGGACCGGAAGTCGGCATAGAGGGCGCATCGTCTCCCGCTCCCTTTCCGCTCTTCGCCGTCGCTTCGCCGAACCCCGTGCCGCGGGAAGGCGCGGCGCGGGTTCGCTTCGATCTGCCCCGCGGCGCGGAGGTGGCGATCGACGTGTTCGATCTCGCGGGAAGGCGGGTGGCGCGCATTCCCGAAACACGCTTCCCGGCGGGCGAGAACGGCATCGCATGGCATCCCGAAAGGCTCGGCGTTTCCTCGGGCGCGTACTTTCTCAAGTTCTACGTGGACGGGCGCGCGATCCCCGGCGGCCGCAAAATCCTCATCGTTAGGTAGGCCGCCGGAAGACGGCTCAAGAAACTCCTGCCTCGCTCCGCGGTGGTCGAGAGCGGCCTCCCGCGTGTATGCTTCCTCCGGACGCCTCGCACGAACCCGATCGACCGCGCGATCGGGACGCCGATCCGTAGGCGCGGCGGGAAGCGCGCGCGGCGTGGGCTCACGATCGACGGGGGGAGCTGGAATGGCGGCATGGTTCGGCAAGAGCCCGGAGAAACGGATCGAGAACGCGGAGCGCTTCGCGTCCGAGGAGCGTTGGCCCGAGGCGATCGACATCCTCGAAAAGGCGCTCCGCGCCGCGCCTAAGGATCGCGGGGCCTTGCGGGCGGAGATCGAACGGCGCATCGCGCGCTACGCCGAGTCGTACCTCGCCGTCCTCGAGGAGGGGATCGTTCGATCGATGGACGAGGGGAACATCGAGAAGGCCGAGGAACTCGCGGAGATCGCGGTCGAGTTCGCGCGGGACGATGAGAAGAAGCGCGCGCTCCGCGAGCTTGTCCGAAGAACTCCGGAGCCGCACCCCGCGCGCAAGGAGGATCCGGCGCCTGATCCATACAGCGACGAGCTGATCGATTCCTTGCTCCATGGATACATCGAGGGGCTCGACGCGGACGAGCGAGAGGAGATCTTGAAACGCCCCTTCGGCTTCCAGAAGGCGTTCGTCCTCTGGCAGGAGGGGAACCAGGAGGCGTCGAGGCGCGCCGCGGAGGAGTATGCCGCCCGGAACGCGCGAGACGCCTACGGGCACTTGGTTCTCGGCTTCGCGCTCGCCGCCGTCGGGAGAACGGATGAAGCGGCGGGCGCCTTCGAAACGGCTCGCGCCCTCGATCCGTCCCTCCTTCAGGCGGCGCTCGGGCTCGCCGCGATGGAAAGACGGCGCGGAGACCTCCCGCGCGCGGTCGCGCTCCTCGACGAGACCGTCGCGAAGATCAGAAGCGAGCCCGGACGCCACGGAGAGAAGTGCCGCGAAGAGGCCTTCCTCCTCGACCTCCAAGTGCTCGCCGAGGCGAACGAGAGCGAACGCGCGGAAAAGCTCTACCGGGAGCTCCGAGCGGAAGGACTTCTTCCGGAGCTTCTCTCCGTCGAGGCGCGTCTCGCGGAAGCCCGCGGCGAGTATGATGCGGCCGCGGGGACGTGGGACCGCCATCTCGCGGCGCGTCCCGGAATGGGGTCGATCACCGGGCACGGCGCGCGCGCCGCGGCCGCGGGCCCGGACGACTGGGAGGACGCGGCGGACTTCCACAGGCGCAGGGGAACCTTGAAACGCGCGCTCGATCTTTACGAGCGCGCGGCCCTTCTCATTACCGAACGGGTTCATTATTCAGGAGAGACGATTCCCGCCGGGGATCTTTTTCGCATCAAGAAGAAGAGCGCGCTCGTTCTCCTCGAGATGGGCAAACGCAAGGAGGCGGAGCGCATCGCCGAGGAGCTCGAGCGGGTGCGCCCCGTCCCGCCCGAGGCGGCCGAAATCCGCGAAGCACTTCGCGAAGACGACTGATTCCCCCACCGATCGTCCCGCCGCGGGAGACCCGTTCGTGATAGAATCATATAAAGGATTTCACGCCATCCGTCAGTAGGATGCTCCTTGCGGGAGCGCCAGGCCGCCGGGCGAGGAGGTGAACCGGTGAGTTCTTGAGCGCGCCGAGCCATGCCGATCCGGCACGGTGCCGGAAGCCCGGTCCGCGAGGAGTGTTCGATCCGGCGCTTCGGGGCCTCCGCCGATGGAAACACGCGGGGGGCTCCCGTCGGGTTGAGGTTCCCTTTCAGGGGTTTGCTTTCGAGGCGGGCTCTCGGAGTCTCTCTCGGAAAGCGCAAGTTGTGATGTTCCCCCGAGCGCTTGCCCCGCGATGCCCCGAGATCTTCCGAATCGCGGGAATGCTCTCGATCCTCCTCTCTTCCCTTCCGTCCCGCCCGATCGCGGCCGAACTCCCTCCTCCCTCCCTCCTTGACTCACTGCGTCTCTCGGAGGCGGACGAATGGGGTCCCCGCGATTCGCTTCTCGCGAAGAAGTCGGGCGGTCCGCGCGTCCTTTGCGGTGGGGACGTCCCCTGCCCATGCGGGGGGACCGTGATCGACGACTACTCGATGACCGAGGATCTTGTCGGCTGTCCCGAAGAAGGGCTCATCGTCGGGGCCGACTCGATCGTGATCGATTGCGCCGGGCACAGACTGTCCGGCTCCGAAGGAGGCGCGGGCTTCAGGGTCGAAGACCGCCGGCGCATCGTGATCCGCAACTGCCGGATTGCGGATTTTCGCATCGGGATTCTGGCTCACTCTTCGGAAGACTTGACGTTTCGAGAGAACCGTTTCGATGACAACAGGCTGAGCGCCGTGTGGGTGACCGGCGGAAAGAACGTCTTGATCGCGGAGAACTACTTCGAAGAGAACGGAACGGCCGGTGTCGGATATCGCGTCGGGGCTATCGCGACACTGGAGTCGACCACAACGAGCACAATCGCCGACAACACCGCCTTTCGAAACGGGAGTGCGCATCAGTATCTCGGGGGGATCATGCTGCAGGAATCCTCTCACAACAAGATCTTGAACAACGTGCTTGAAGACACCGGCGAGGACAACATCTGGATACGACTCGGAAGCGGGCATAACCGGATTGCCGGAAACACGCTGAACGACTCGGGAATGGACGGAATCTGGATTCGCGAAAGCGACGACAATGTGGCGGAGGACAACATCATCACGAACATCGACCTGTACGGGATCTACGTTCGAAGCGGAGGGCGGAATACAATTCGCGGAAACACGATCGAGCACTCCGGGAGACAGGCCCACGGGGGAATCGGAATCGGGGGTCATGAGTTCCCGTCGGCCGAGAACCTCGTGGAACGCAACGATGTCCGCTCTTCCCCGCAGGGTCTCGTGGTGCACGAGTATGCTCACGATAACGTCTTTTCGATGAACCATCTTGCCGGAAACGGGATCGGGGTTTTGGCGGGCTACGGACTTCCCGGCCTTCCGAACCGGGTCGTCCGAACCGTGATCGAGGAGTCGGCAAGTTTCGACGTCGCAATGCATGGACGGGAGAGCACGCTGGAGATCGTCGGATCGACGTTCGACCACGACTTGGTGCGGCTCGTTTGCAGGGGGGGAGTATGCCGGATCGAGGTTCGGTGGTTCGTGAGCCTGCGCGTCGAGGACGAAGTCGGACGCCCGGTCGAAGCCGCGGAGGCAACTCTCCGAGATGTGTTCGGAAACCTCGTCTTCGCAGGTACGAGCGGCCCCGACGGGTCATTCCCCGTCTTCGAGGCCACGCATTACGTGCTCGACCGGAACGGAAAGACCGAACACAACGCGCACATTCTTGAGGTCCGAAAGGAGTGCTTCGAGCCCGCTACGGTCGACTTGTGGATCGACGGCGACCTCTCCCGGACGATCGTTTTCGCGCAGAACCCCGCGCTCTCCGTCGCCGCCGGAACCGAGAAGACGGACATCGCGCTCTCCGTCTCGCCGAACCCGATCCGCGCCCGGACGACGCTCCGCTTCTCGCTCCCCTCGCCCGCACGCGTCCGCCTGGAGGTGTACGATGTCCGCGGGCGCCTCGCGGCGCGCATCGCGGATCGGTCTTACCCCGCGGGCCTTCACTCGGCCGACTGGATCATCACTGATTTCGATCGGCGGGAAACGTTCTCACCGGGAACGTATTTCATTCGGCTCGTCACGGGCGATCGATCCATTACGAAGAAGATCTCGATCGCCTGCGAGTGACGGATCCGTCGATTGCCTCGGGAAGAAACCTAGTCGCTCCCGGAGTCCGGGGGATCGGTCCAGCGGCCCAGCGCGCGGATGAGATCGATGAGCCGGTCCACCGCTTCCGATTCCGGCACCGACTTCTCGATCCGGCGCGGACCGATGTAGAGATCGACGCGACCGGGGCCGCTCCCGACATAGCCGACATCGGCGTCCGCCATCTCGCCCGGTCCGTTCACGATGCACCCCATGATCGCGATCTTGACATTCTTGAGATGGGAAGTTCTCTCGCGAACCCGAGCGGTCGCTTCCTCGAGATCGAACAGCGTCCTCCCGCACGACGGGCACGAGATGTACTCGACGCGGGTGATCCTTCTCCGGGTTCCCTGGAGAATCTCCCAGGCACTCCGGAGCCCGCACAGTCCTCGCGCGACGAGGAGATCGCCGATCGAGTCGAGCAGGGGCGGAGCGAGCGCGACGGCGTTTTCGATGATCCCTCGCTCTGCTTCGAGCAAGAGAAACTGCGGCCATCCGAGCTCGCGTTCGGAGAGAGCGCGCTCGAGCGCCGGGGCGAGATCCGCGGCCGGACCGAACGGCGCGCCGATCAGAGCGCCTCCCTCGAGTGCGCGCGGCAACGCGCTTCGAAGCCGATCGACGAGCGGGCCGATCTCCTCGGCCCGCTCGGCACGCAAGGCGGCGACCGGGATGATTCGATCGACTGCGAGAAGACGATCGGCCGCTTCCCAATCGATCGATTCGTGAGAGGGAAACGCGAACAAGAGAGCGCGGGGCTTCTTCCCGGCGCACGCGCGGAGCGCCTCGATCGGACGATGCGCATCCAACACGATCGGCTTTCCGCCCTCCCCTGCAGCGGCGACTTCGGCGGGAGAGCTCACGAGGTGAAGATCCGGCGGCTCCGTTCCGTCCGGAACGCACTCCGGTCCAGCGAGCACCGCGAGAGGCTCTTCGCCCCCAACGCGCCGCTCTCCGATCGCGAGTGGCATCGTTCCGCGCCGCGCGACGCCGAGCGGAGAGAGCGTCCCCTCTCTCGCCTCACGCGCTCTCTCCGCGGTTTCGAGAATCTCTCGCGCCGCCGGAATCTCGCGGAGCGGGTCCTCGGAAAGAGAAACGCGGATCGTGTCGCCCAGGCCTTCGGAAAGAAGAGCGCCGATTCCGGCCGCGGAGCGGACGCGTCCTTCCTCGCCCGATCCGGCCTCCGTGACGCCGAGATGAAGGGGGTAGCGGCCTCCCGCGGCATCCGTCTTGGCCGCGAAGAGACGGTTCGCCGCAACGGTGACTGCGGGGATCGAGGACTTCAAGGAGACAACGATCCGATCGAAGCCCATCCGCTCGCAGACGGCGATGTACTCGAGAGCGGATTCGACCATCCCCTCGGGTGTGTCGCCGTAACGCGCGGTGATCCGTTCGGAGAGAGACCCGTGGTTCACGCCGATGCGAAGCGCGGCGCCTCGTTCCTTGAGACGTAACACGAGAGGGCCAAAGAGCTCGGCGACGCGCGAGGCGCCCTCCTCGAGTGTCTCCCCGGGACGCATGCGGTCCGGGCGGTCCGCGAAGTTTCCCGGATTGATCCGCACCTTCTCGACGAAGTCGGCGGCGGCCATCGCTGCGTTCGGCGTGTAGTGGATGTCCGCGACGAGAGGCGTTCGGATCCCCGCTTCGCGAACCTCTCGATGGATTCTCCGGAGCGACTCGGCCGCCCGGACCGAAGGGACTGTGAGCCGCACGATCGCCGCTCCGGCGCGGGCCAGCTCGATCGTTTGCCGCACCGACGCCGGGACGTTGTTTGTGTCCGTCGTCGTCATCGACTGGATCGCGATCGGATTCCTCCCGCCGATCGCGACCTCGCCGATTCGCACCTCGCGGGCCGCTCTCCGGTTCACACGAATCGTCCCCCTCTCGACGAGGAGAACATAGAACCGGAAACGAAGGAAGGCAAGACCGCGCGGAAGGGCTCTCGGGTTGCGATTCCTTCTATCATCTGATATACGTAACTGCGGCAAGAGGACTCCACGGAAGGAGCGGGAACATGGACAGCCTGGCGCAGGCGGGCGCCGGTGATCCCTCGGTCTTCTCCATTCGCACGCTGATCGTCGTCGCGGGAATCATCGTCGCGACGCTGATCGCGCAGAAGGTCTTCCAGCATCTTCTCCTCGGGCACCTGAAACGGCTGGCGAGCCGATCCAAGACCGACATCGACGACGCGGTCGTTCACGCCATCGATCGGCCGATCGGCGTTCTGATCTTCCTGGTCGGAATCCACATCGCCCTCTCGTATCTCCGAATTCCGGAGGAGCCGATCAACTTCCGGAGATTTTCGCAGCTTGCGATTCTCCTCTTCGTCACGCTCGACTTGACATGGCTTCTCATCCGCCTGACCGAGGTGTTCGCACTCTTCCTCCAGAGCGTCGTGCAGAAGACCGACTCCTCTCTCGACGACCAGCTCGTTCCTCTCATCCGAAAGTCGCTGAAGGTCGCGGTCGCGATACTCGGTTTCGTCCTCATCATCCAGAATCTCGGATACAAGGTAACGGGCCTCCTCGCCGGGCTCGGCATCGGAGGTCTCGCGCTCGCCCTCGCCGCGCAGAGCACTCTCGCGAACGTCTTCGGATCGATCACGATCTTGCTCGACCGGCCGTTCGCGGTCGGCGACTTGATTAAGGGGGAGGGCTTCTTCGGGTTCGTGGAGGAGGTGGGGCTTCGCTCGACTCGCATCCGGCAGCTTTTCCGGACTCGCGTCACAGTGCCGAACTCGGTTCTGGCCAACCTCACGCTCGAGAACTGGAGCCTTCTCGACTCGCGCCGCGCCGATTTCACCGTCGGGGTCACCTACGAGACGACGGCGAGCCGAATGGAGGAAGCGGTCCGGGCCATTCGCGACATTCTCGAGGCGCGCGAGGACATCAACAAAGAGACGATTCAAGTTCGCTTCACCGAGTTCGGCGAGAGCTCTCTGAATATCAAAGTGATCTTCCTTACGCCGACGATCGACTACGGTACGTTCCTCATGCTGCAGGAAGAGGTGAACCTCGCCATCATGCGCGCTCTCGAAAGGCTCGGGCTCTCGATCGCCTTCCCGACTCGTACGGTGTACCTGCGCGCGCAGGAACCGAAGTAGAAGGAACAGGGACGAACTACTCTTCGAAGAGACGGAAGAGCTCTTCTTCGGTGAGCGGGGAGCGTCTCGCGAGAGAGAGGTTCTCGACCGCGTGCAGATCCCGGCTCATCCCGACGATCACCGAGGAGACCCCGGGGACCGAACGCGCGAATTGGATCGCCCTCTCCGCGTTCGAGGCGAGATCGCGCATCCCCGCCGCGAGGAAGCCCGGAAAGCGCTTGAGAAGACGCCCCTGAAGAAGAGGAACTGAAGTGGTCACGGCGAGTCCGAGACGCGACGCCGCGTCGATCGCCGAGAGGCTCTCCCCGCCGACCTCCTGAGCCGTGAGCGCGAAGGCCTCCATCATCGCGGCGTTGAAGGGAAGTTGGATCGCGGCGAAGCGATGCTCTCCGCCGGCCGCTTCTCTCGCCGCGTTCACCAAGTCCTGGATCGAGATATAGACGGGGCTCGAGGGCTCCGCCCGAAAGGCCTCCCACGACGAGACCCCGTAGCACCCGATTCTTCCCCGCGCCGCCTCCTCCTCGAGGAAGGCGAATGCCCGCCGGATCCGATCGAGGAAATGCGGTTTCGGAAGAACCGCGCGATGGACCTCTGGGTTGTGAAGATAATACAGATCGATTGTTTCGAGACGAAGGTTCTCGAGGCTTCTCGTGATCTGCTTCTCGAGAAACCGGGGAGTCATTGAGTGGCATCCGCCCACAAGGCAATCCTCATCTACGATTCCGGTCTCTATGTAGGCGGCGCGGATGAACGCGCGGATGTTCGGCGGCGGTTCTCCGTCGAACGGAATGTAGCCTCCCTTCGTCGAGAGGACGATCTCCTCGCGCGAGAACGCGCCCGCGTCGAAGAGGGCGGCGAGAGCGCGGCCTATCGCTTTCTCGCTTCTCATGCAGCGGTAGTTGATCGCCGTGTCGACGTGATTGCATGCGTGGCGGAGCGCCTCGGCCAGAGTTCGCTCATAGCCGGCATCCACCGAGTCCTCGTGGAGACCGAGGTAGGTCCCCATCCCGATCGATCCGACCGTGAAGCGGCCGAGCGCGCGGAAATGGCCGGTGGCGGATTTCCCTTGGAAACGATCTCGATAGGAAGCGGTCCCTTCGGGGGTCGCCCGGTTCAACTTCGACAAGCGGCGCTCCCTCCCATGTTGGCCGAGGTTAGCAGGCGCGCGCGGCGCATCGCAAGCGCGCCGGCATCACTCCGCGGCCGCGGCTTTCTTCTCCCGCGGGCGCGGGCCGCGGATGCGCGAGGCGAGCGTATGGAACGTGGACGCATCGTCCTTCGAGAGCTCGGCTCGTGCGAGGATGACGCGGAGATGCCTCATCACCGCGCGCACCTTCTTTTCGTTCATCCCGCTCTCTCGAAGCGCTTCCTCCATGCGAGCGTACATTCGCTCCATCTCGTCGTCCGAGGCAAGAACGGGCGATCCGGCGCGATCCGCCGGCGCGCGAAGGGCAAGACCCGACTCGTAAGCCATCAGCATGATCGCCTGCGCAAGGTTGAGAGACGGATAATCGATCGGCGACGGGATTGTCACGATGAGCCGACAGCGAAGAACATCCTCGTTCTCGAGACCTGTCTTTTCCGGCCCGAAGAGGATCGCGATCTCCTCGCCCCGAGGGATCTTCGCGAGCCTCGCTCCCCACTCGCGCGCCGTGACGGTTTCGGCCTGGTGCCTCCGGAGGCGGCGCGTCGTCCCGACGACCCATGTGCAGCCGCGGAGGGCCTCGTCGAGCGACCCGTGAACCTCCGCCTCTTCGAGGAGATCCTCCGCCCCGTGCGCCATCGCGACAGCATGCGGAGTCTTCCAGCCGTCGGCAGGCGAGACGAGCACGAGCCTTTGGAAGCCCATCGCCTTCATCCCGCGCGCTGCGGCTCCGATGTTCCCCGGCTCCGTCGTCCCGATGAGGACGAAGCGCACGTCTTCCTTGGACGGCGCGTCCCCCCGATCGATCCAGAAAGGACCCTCGCGTTTCATACCCGGACCGGTCTCACGCCGCGCGCTGCTTCTCCTTGGCCCAGAGCTGCGCCAGCTCGATCAGAGTTCGTACGGAGAGCTCCATCTCCTCGAGACAGGCGTACTCGAGAGGAGAGTGGAAGTTGTGCATCCCGCAAAAGAGATTCGGCGTCGGGAGACCCATTTCCGAGAGGCGCGAACCGTCGGTCCCGCCGCGAATCGCCTCGAAGATCGGTTTCACGCCGATCTTCTTGATCGCCTCGGTCGCGAGCTTCACGGCGCGCGGTTCCTTGACGAGGTACTCGGCCATGTTGCGGTACTGCGTCTTGACATTGATCTCGACCTTCGCCTTCGGGTGCTCCGCTTCGATCGTCGCGGCGATCCCCTGGAGGATCTTCGCTTGTCTCGCGAGGTCTTTCGTCACGAAGCTCCGGAGAAGGATCTTGATCTTCGACTGCGCCACGCCCCCTTCGAGCACGTACGGATGGAGGAACGGCTGGCGTCCCGAGGTCGTTTCCGGCGCGAGACGATGCCAGGGCATCCTCGTGAGAAACTGCCCGGCGAGACGGATCGAGTTGACCATCTTCCCCGTCGCGAGCCCGGGGTGGATGTTCACGCCGGTGATCGTCACGGTCGCGAGATCGGCCGAAAAGGTCTCGTTCTCGAGCGCGCCGGCGCTCCCCCCGTCGAGCGTGTAAGCGACCGAAGCGTTCACTTCCTTGAGATCGATCTTCGCGGTCCCTCGCCCAACCTCTTCGTCGCAGGTGAAAACGACGCGGATCGGCCCCCGCGGAATCTCGGGGTTCGCCATCAGCTCGGCCGCGGCGGTCATGATCACGGCGACGCCCGCCTTGTCGTCCGCCCCGAGAAGGGTCGTGCCGTCGGAGGTGATGATCGTCTTCCCCTTCAGCTCCTTCAGTCCTTCCGTTTCGGCGACTCGAATGACCTTCGACTTGTCGCCGGGAAGGACGATGTCCTTACCGTCGTACTTCTTGTGAACGACCGGCTTCACGTTCTTGCCGCTCGCCTCCGGGGACGTGTCCATGTGCGCGAGCCAGGCGACCGTCGGCGCGGTCTTCACATTTCCCGGAATCGTCGCGAGGACGATGCCGTGCTTGTTCTGCTTCGCATCCTTGAGCCCGAGTGCGAGCAGTTCCTTCACGAGGATCTTGCCCAGCTCGAGCTGCCCCGGCGAGCTCGGATAGGCCTCCGTCTCGTCCACCGCGGTCGTTTCGACTTTCACGTACCTCAAGAACCGATCGAGCAACGAATCCATTCTCTTCACTCCCTTTATGGATGGACTATTCCGCCTCCCGATTGAGTCGGCCCCCGCCTCTTACGATTCCTCCCGGCTTGCGTCCGCGGGAAGCCGCTTTCGAATCGCGACGATCCGGAAGGTTCGATCCAGAATCGGACCCACCTCGTCCCCCGTCTTCTTCCCGAGAAGAAGCGCTCCGAGCGGAGCCCGATACGAGACGATCTCTCCGCCGAAATCGCGGTCCCCCTCGCCGAGAATCCAATAGGTGCGCGTCTCCCCGGCATCCGACACGAGATCCACTTCGGTCCCCGGCCCCGCCTCGTCCTCGCGGATCTCGGTCTCTTCGATCGCCCTCGCTCGGCGAACCCGCTCGCGAAGCTCCTCGAGCCGCAGGCTCACCTCCGCCTGCTTCTGTTTGGCCGCGTCGTACTCGGCATTCTCGCTGAGGTCTCCGTGCTCGCGCGCCCTCTGGATCTCTTGCGGGATCGCCGTCTTCAGTTCCCAATCGAGCGCCTCGACCTCCTTCCGAATGCGGACGAGGGTGCGCCGCGTCATCAGGATCCAATCCCCAAAACGCGCGTAGACATCCTTCTCCGCTTGCGGGTGGAGAGAGCGGCGTCTCGATTCGACCTCCTCGGCGACCTCGCGAAGCGCCGTTCCGTCGAGAGCCTCGAGGATCGGATAGAGGTAGCGCTCCGAGTGCTTCCACTCGATGAGACGATTGCGGAGGTAGCGCGTCTCTTCCGGGGTGGCGGCCTCCGCCTTCATCCTCTTTTGGAACGCCTCGGATCCGAGCATGTCGAGCGCCTGTTTCCGGAACGTCTCCCTCTCCGGGCTCTCCACGATGTCGATGAGGGCGTGCACGCACGTCCACGCGCAGGGCGCATCCCTGTCGACCAGCTCGCGAGCGACGTGGAGAACCGCGTTCGGCCGGGACGGGCTCGCATCGAGAACTTGGCGGATCTCGCGATCGCTCTCCTCCCGCGCGCGAAGCGCCGACCAGGCCTCCCTCCGCACGCCGAGAACTTTCGAATCGAGGAGGATCACCGCGACGGCCGTCCTTCGGTCCTCGGGGGCGAGGGCGAGAAGCGTCTTCTGCTGATCCGTGCTGAAGGGGGTGAGATCGGGAGACCGCACGAAGGCGGTCAGCGCCGCGTGGAATCCCTCCGGGTCGGCGACCCCCACGAACCGGAGAAGAAGGTGCGCCAGTAGGCGCTCCGCCGCTGGCCGGATCTCCTCGGCCGCGATCGACCGAAGCTCGTCCCCGTAGCGGGATGCCACATGAGCCGTCTCTTCAGGATGCTGTTCGAGAAGACGAAAGAGAAGGTCGAGCCCCTTCCGAAAGGTCCGCGAGAGATCGACCTCGGGGAGGGGCGAGGAGAGCTCCCTCGATCCGCGAAGCCTCACGACCTTTCGGAAGAACTGCGAGAAGTCGAAGCGCGGGTCCGATTCCGCTTCCTTCTTCGCCCCTCTCCACCAGTCGGCCCAGCCGGACGGAGGCAGGAGCCCGAGCGTCACGAGCGTCTTCTTGATCTCGTCCTGGATCGCTTCGCCCTTCAAGTGTTCGAGCACATGATAGAGAAAGTCCGCGCGGTTCTTGCGGAGCGCCTCCATCATTCCCTCTCGATCGAGGAAGACCTTGACCCGGAGGTCGGTCGGTTCGAGAAGAACGAGCGCCGTCCGCGCGAGGGAGACGCTCATCCGGTGATCGCGTTTCCCGTCGAATCGAAGCTGGAGGGTCTCCCCGTCGTTCTCCAGGATCTCCCCGACCCCCCAGCCCTGGTGAATGACGTGTCGGCCGGGCGGGGTTTCGAGCAGTCGATCGAGCATCGCGAGCGACTTCTCGATCGGGACATCCGGGTTCGAGATCCCCGCGGTAAGGAAGAGCTTCTCGGGGTCGCGAAGGGTCGCGAACGCAGCGACGCCGGCCGCGAAGGCGGCGTTCCGAAACGTCTCTCTCTCCGTCGATTTTTCGAGCGCCCGGCGGAGCAGGATCCATTCCTCTCTCGCGAGTCCGTGCCCCGCGAAGGCCGAATGTGCGATCTCGAAGAGGTTCGCCGCGACCCCGGCCTCGCCGGAGCGGATCAGTTGGTCGAGCGCCTCGAGAATCCGATGAAGACGCTCCCGCGACGGATTCTCTAAGACATAAAGCGTTCCTTCTTCGAGCCGGTCGATCTGCTTCTGCTCGGCGAAACCGGGGAGAGACCGGGCGATGAGATCGAAACCGGAGGCGTCCCCGGCTTCCGCGCGCGCGCGGCCGAGCGCCCAGAGAACCCGGCGATCGTCTTCGTCCAAGGAGAACGCGCGCTCGAGCAAGGAGACCGGCACGTGCGAGCCACCGCTCTTCTCCCAGGCCCGCGCGGCCGCGCGCGCAAGCTCCGGCGCGCTCACGTGCCGGAGAGCCGTGTCGAGAACCGCCGCGAGGCCTTCCCAATTCTCTTGGTGCTCGAGGCGCTCGCTCACGCGAAAGAAGAGCTGACGCGCCACCACGTCGTCCCCCACGCGGGATTGAAGACACGCCGCCGCGTACACGACCGCTCCCCCCGCGTCCTTCCCTTGGAGCAGCGGGTTGAGAAGAGTCAGATAGCTGGCGCCCTGTCCTTCCTCCAGGATCGACGTGATCGCACGGTCGATTCGATCCACCGCCTCCCGATCGAGCCGAACGGCTCCGCCGAGAGGATCCTCGCTCATCTTCAACGTCTCACGAAGGTTCTCCACGGACCATCCTCCCCGGACAGACGTTCACCCGGCCGGTCTTCGATCGTTCCTCCCGAGGGTCCCGGTGAAGGTACCAGACGACGCCGAAAAAGGACAACGCCGAGTTCGCGCGGTTCGGCGGGCGGCGCCGCATGGGGGGCAACCGAGAACGCCTGCTCCAACGGGCTTCCGGATTGAGGTTCCCATGCGCGTGTGGTCTAATAGGGGCCGGCGAGGGCGGCCGCACGCCGGGCCGCGAGGCTAACGAGATAACTCTTTCGAATTCAGGGAGATACATGATGGCTCTCGTCGAGTGCGTGCCCAACATCAGCGAAGGCCGGGATCGAGCGGTGATCGATGCGATCGTGGGGGCGGCCGAGAAGGCGGGCGTCACCATCCTTGACGTCGACCCCGGCCGCGCGACCAACCGGACCGTGATCACGTTCGTCGGCTCTCCGGATCAGGTCGTCGAGGGGGCCTTTCTCCTCATCGCCGAGGCGGCTGAGCGGATCGACATGAGGAAGCACGCCGGCGAGCATCCGCGCATGGGCGCGACCGATGTGTGTCCCTTCGTCCCCGTCTCCGGCGTGACGATGGAGGATTGCGCCGAGCTCGCCCGCCGTCTCGGAAAGCGAGTCGGCGAGGAGCTCGACATTCCGGTCTATCTCTACGAGTACGCGGCGACGGCGCCCGAGCGGAAGAACCTCGCCTGGATCCGGCAGGGGGAGTACGAGGGGCTCGCCGAGAACATCACGAGGCCGGAGCGCGTTCCCGATTTCGGGAAGCCGGTGTTCAACGCGCGTGCGGGCGCGACCGCGATCGGCGCCCGGAAGTTCCTCATCGCCTACAACATCAATCTCAACACGCTCGACAAGAAGCTCGCCCACGACATCGCGCTCAACATCCGCGAGGCGGGACGGAGCGCGCGCGGCGAGGACGGCAAGATCCTGCGGGACGAAGACGGCAATACGGTGAAGCAGGCGGGGCTTTTCCCGCACGTCAAGGCGGTCGGTTGGATTATCGAGGAGTACCGGCGCGCGCAGATCTCGATCAACTTCACCGACTACGAGGTCTCGCCGCCGCACCTCGTGTTCGACGAGGTGTGCAAGCAGGCGGCGGAGCGCGGGATGCGCGTCACGGGGAGCGAGCTTGTCGGCCTCATCCCGAAGAACGCGCTCCTCGCCGCCGGCACGCACTATCTCAAGAAGCAAGGGCGTTCGCACGGCGTTCCGGAGCCGATGCTCATCGAGACGGCGGTCCAATCCCTCGGGCTCTCCGATCTCTATCCCTTCAAGCCTGAAGAGAAGATCATCGAGTACCGCGTCGCTCCGCGCATGGGTCCGCTGGCGTCGAAGACGATCACCGCGTTCGCCGACGAAGTGTCGACCGAGTCCCCGGCCCCCGGCGGGGGAAGCGTCGCCGCGCTCGCCGGCGCGCTCGGAGCCGCGCTCGCCGCGATGGTCGCGAACCTCACGGTCGGCAAGAAAGGGTTCGAGAGCGCCTGGGACGGCATGGCCGATCTCGCCGCGAAAGGTCAAGAGCTCAAGGACTTCTTCTTGCGGGCGATCGACGAGGACACGCGGGCGTTCACCGCGGTGATGGACGCCTCGCGCCTCCCGAAGAAGACGAAGGACGAAGCGGCGGCGCGCGAGAAGGCGATCGAGAAGGCGATGAAGGAGGCGGCGCTCGTTCCGCTCCGAACGCTCGAACGGACCGACGAGGTGGTCGCCCTCGCCGCGGAGGCGGCGGACAAGGGTAACCCTGCGTCCGTGTCCGACGCGGCGGTCGCCGCCCTCTGCGCGCAGAACGCGGCCGAAGGCGCCTGGTTCAACGTGATTATCAACCTCGGGCAGATCGCGGACGAGGCGTTCGTCCGGGAGACCCGCCGCCGCGCGGACGAGGTGCTCGATCGGGTCCGGTCCGGATCGGAGAAGGTCCGGGAGACCGTGCGAAAGATGCTGGGGACATCCTGAGGCGCCGCCGCACTCGCGGACGGCGATCGGCCCGCGCGCCGCGTTCAAGATGGAGAAGAAGAGACTTCTCGTCATCCCTCACTTCCCGCCGCTGCCGCATGTGGTTGTACGGGGCCAGGCGCTCGCGCTCGGGCTCGCGAACGACTTCGACGTCCTTCTCCTTTCCTGGTTCTACGATCCCCTCGAAGAGAGCTCGGCGGCGAGACGGTACGCGTCGCGTCTCTCCGGCCTGTTCAGGCGCCGCCTCGTGCGCCGGTGGAAAGAAATCCGGATCGTGGAGACGCCGCTCCTCTACGCGCGCCGCCCGGACTCCGGCCTCGTGCGATGGATCAACACGAGAATCGTCCGGGGCGTGATCGAGGAGTTCGGCGTCGATCTCGTGCTGAACGAGCTATCCCTCGTAGACTGCGCCGATCTTCGCAGGCCCTACCTGATCGACATCGTCGATCTGCCGTCGGAGCGCGACATGAGGCAATGGAGGAGACAAGCCGAAGGAGCGGTCGGCCGGGTGACCGTAACGGGCGGCATCCGAGAGGAGCTTCGAAAGAACGGCATCGAAGCCGAGGTGATCGGGAACGGGGCCGATGTCGAGAGGCTCCGGAGCGCGGAGGGGACCGCCGTTCGCCGGCGCTACGATCTCGAAGGACGGTTCGTGATCGCATACATCGGGAACCACGCCGAGTGGTCGGGGCTCTTGTTCCTCTTGGATGTCTTCAAGCAGCTGAGAACCAGGATCCGAGAGGCGGCCCTGCTCATCGTCGGCCCGGGTTCAGAGATCTCGAGGGCGAAGGAGAAACGGGACCGCGAGCGCATCGAGGCGGTCTGCTTCACGGGACCGGTCGATGCATCCGAGGTTGCGGAGTACTTCGCGGCGTCCGACATCGGTGTCCTGCCGTTCGAGCTGGACCCGCACGCGAACCTCTCATTCCCGATCAAGGTCATCGAGTATCACGCCGCCCGTAAACCGGTGGTCGCGAGTCCGCTCCGGGTCTTGCAGGAGATCGGGCTCTCCGGCGTCGTTCTCGCCGAACGCCGGGTCGACTCGTGGACGAGCGCGATCGAGAGACTGCGAAACACGAACTGGCGTCCTGAGTGGGACGAAGAGATCGCGGAGTACGACTGGCGCAAGCTCTCCGCGAGGCTATCGGCCCTCATTCGGTCCGGGCTCCCGCTCTCCCCCTGAGACGAGGACCGCCGAGAGAACCCAGAAGACGCCCATGAGCCGGTGGAGGTTCATGAAGTCGCCCGACATGTTGAAGATCACCAGGATCGCGAACGCGGCGGGAAAGAACCCGATTCGGGCCCCGCGGAGCATTCGGTCCTTCTCCGGGACCTTGGAGGATCGAAGGGCCTGGAGTAGAACGGCTACGATCACCCACAGGAGCCCGATCATCCCCATCGCTCCCGATTCGGCCAGTGTCTTGACGAAGTAGTTGTCCCGAAGCTCGAACTTCATCGCCCCGGCCCCGAGAAGCGGGCTCTTCTTGAACGCCTCGATCGCCGCGCTCCACATCTCGAGGCGAATCGAAAAGGAGATGTCCCTGGCCTTCCCCGCAGCGACGCTCGCGATGGTCCCCGCCCGGGACGCAACAGACGCGGGAACGAGCAGATAGGCCAGGAGAGCTCCCGACAGCAGAACCGAGAAGACGGCGAGCTTCTTCCGCGGAGCAATCCCCAGCAGCAAGAAGCAAAGCATCCCGGCGCCGATCGCGATGTATCCCGTCCGGCTGAACGAGAAGACCAACCCGAAGCCGATCAACCCGATCCCGCACAAGTAGAGAAGGCGAGAACGCGCCGAACGCGCCTCGAGAATCGCCCCCATGAGCAGGAGACCCGTGAAAACGAGGAACGCGGCGAGGTGATTGTGCTGATGATCGAATGTCCCCGTGGTGAAGAAGCCTCTCTTGGAAACCCACTGCCATACGGCGATCGCGCCCTCTAGAACACCCGTCGCAAGAACCGTTCCGACGATCCACCGGCGGTGCCTGGTCTCGAGCGTCAAGCCGGCGGCAAGAAAGAAGAGGGAGAGGTAGAAGAGAAACTGGACGAACCGGAGCAGCTGCTCCCGGTTCCCGATCAGGTAGGCGGCGTTCATGCTGACCGAGAGGGTCAGCACCGCGGCAAAGAAGAGAAGCGGCGCCGATAGAGGGGTTCGAGGGAAACGGAGGGGAGCCGGGCTCGCGACCTCCTTGAACGCCCTGAGAACGACGAACGCCATGACCAAGATCGTGCTGATGTACAGATTGCCGATCGGAAGAGGAATCTTCGGCGCGAGCGGCATCGCCAGGAGAAGCACGAGAAGGGCATGGACCGGCTTCCACCAGGAGAGAGCGGCGAAGCAGCAGAGCCCAACCACGCCGAGGACGATCTCCTCCACGCCGAGGGCGAACGCCGGGATCAGGAGAAGCGCGACGAGAAGGGGCGGCAGCGCCCACGTCCATGCTGCCCGCGAACCGTCTTCAGGGACCATGCTCGTCGATTCGTTCTCCGAAACCCGGCGCCGAGGAAGCGATGGCCTGCTCGCCTGCGCGGCCGCACGGAACGACGCAAGCGAGACCTTGGTTGAGCGGATCCTCCCCTCATGCTAGGCTATCCGATCAAGCCGGGCATGACAACAGGGACAGGGCCCGCGCGATGCGCCGGGGAGCGGAGAAGGTCTTCCGCCCGACGAAGCCGACCGGTGCGGGGACCGCTTTCCCCAGAGAAACGACCCGGATGGCCGAGACGAGCACAGTTAGCAGGATCCGCGCCAATCTTCTCGCAAACTACATTTCACAGATCGGCCTGAAGCTCCTCGCCTTTCTTTGGTTGATCGCCGTCGCCAATCGGCTCGGGGCGACGGAGTACGGCAAGCTCGTCCTGGCGATCTCCATCACGTCCGTTCTCGGGATCCTTATCGATTTCGGGCTCTCCGTTCTCGTGACGCGGGAGGTGGCACGGAATCGCGGCCTCGCCCGAACTCTCTTTCTCCGATCTCTGGCGCTCAAGATCCTCTCTTCCTTCGTGTTCTCGCTCCTCACGGTCTTCGTGACGAAGCTCCTCGGGTATCCGGGAGACACGGCGCGGGTCATTCACATCCTGGTTGTTTTCGCCATTCTGATGAACCTCGCTTTGGTGCCGCAGAGCATTTACTACGCGTATGAACGGATCGCGCTGTCTTCTCTCATCAGCTTCATCTCGAAGGCGTCCGCCGTACTCGCGGGGTACGTTCTGCTCGTCCGCGGATTCGGCATCTACTGGATCGCCGGCTCCATGGTTCTCGAGGGAATCGTCGACCTGATCCTCGGGCTCGTCTTCTTCCGGCGCGTGCTGGGCAGAACCGCTCAGAGCGGAGACGGCGCTGCGGGATTCGACCTGATTCGACGCGCCTTCCCCTTCGCAGTGATCTCGGTCATGGGCGTCTTGCTCTTCAGCATCGACACGATTCTCCTCTCGCGTCTCAAGGGCGATCTCGCCGTCGCGTGGTACAACGGCGCGTTCCGGCTGATGGCGGCGATGCTCTTTCTACCCGAGACCTTCGCGGTGACCGTTTACCCGCTTCTCTGCCGGCGACATCAGGAAGAGGGCGGGCTCGCGGCCTGGCTGGAGCCCTCTTTCCGGTTTCTGCTGCTTGGAGGTCTCTGCATCGCCGCTCTCTTCCTCTTCTCTCCCGGTGTGATCATCCGGCTCCTCTATCCATCGGATTTCGAGCCGGCCGTCGGTGTTCTCCGAATCTCGGGGGCGGTCGTCGTGCCGGTCTTTCTCAACGTGCTGCTCGGGTCCGCTCTCAACGCCATGAACCGAGAAAACATCCGGCTTGCCGCGACCTCTGGCTCGGTCGCCTGGATGCTCGGGGCGAACCTGATTCTGATTCCCCTCTACGGGCATGTCGGGGCTGCGGTCGCGGCCTTGTCCACCCACCTCGGTCTCCTCCTCGCGTACCTGTTCATCCTGAGAAAGGAGATCGCGGTACTCGCGAGGCCCGGTTTCTTCGTGCGGACCGCGGCCGCTCTCGTCATCTCCGGACTCGCATCCGTTGCCGCCGCCCGGGCGGTTCCCGCGGCAGCTCTCCTCGCGGCGCCTGCCGGCTTCGCGGCAGGAGCCCTGCTGATGGGGGCCGTCCGGAAGGAAGACTACAAGCTCGCCGCGCGGCTCCTCCGCGAGAGACGGACGGCGAGCCTCACGGATGGAGCGGGGCCGACCTAGCCCGGATTGTGCGAGCGATTCGTTCGCGCCTCCTGCGAAAGCGCCTCGCCGTAAGCTTCGAGGATCGATCGGATCGTCTCTTCCCGAGAAAAGCGACGGACGGTCTCGTGAGAGGGGGCGGCCAGGCTTTCGTACAGATCCCGATCATCGACGAGGGAACGGATCGCCTCGACGAGCCCGCGGACGTCGCCCGCCTCGAAGAGAAGGCCGTTTCGGCCGTGATCGACGATCTCGGGAAGCCCCCCCACACGGCTCGCGATCACCGGCCGTCCGCGAGCGAGCGCCTCGACCGCGACGATCCCGAACCCCTCGCGCAGAGACGGAACGACCAACACGTCGGTCTCCTTCAGGAACTCGGCGACGTCCTCCTGGAAGCCGATCGCCCGGATCCGCCCGGAGGAAGCCGCAGCATCGATGCGCGCCCGGATTCCCCTCTCGAAGGCGGAGCCCTCGCCGGCCGACCAGTTGCCGCAAAGAAGGAACTCGGCATCGCCTCCCGCCTTCAAGAACTCGATCGCGGCGTCGACGAAGACCCGAAACCCCTTCTCGACGGAGAGACGGCCGATCGCGGCGAAGACCATTCGCCCGGACGCGGGTCGCCGCGGAAGAGGAGTGAAGCGGCCGAGATCGATCCCGTCCGGTATAATCCTGACATTCGATTCGGAGCCCTTCCGGAGGTGCTTCGCCGAGACGGCGGACGAGATCGCGACGACGACGACGGCTCTTCGTCCGATCCACCGAACCAAGCCGCGGCGCTCCTCGAGCGTGCGATCGTGGAAGACGAACGGTCTCCTACGCGAGCGCGGCAGGAGAGCGCACACGAGCGCGGCACGCTCGCTATTCGCATGCAGGAGATCCGGGCTCCATCGGGCGACCGCCCGCATCAGATCCCGGACGCCGACAGGGATCCCCAGGAACTCGGATACCCCGCGGGTGCGGTTCATCCGTTCGTTCGACCGCAACCCCCACGGTTTCCACTTGTGCCCCGCCTGGGTGAGGCGGCCGGCGATCCTCCCGCGCCCCGTGGCCAACACGAACGTCTCGTGTCCCTGCGAGCGCGCCCCGTCGAGGAGGGAGAGGAGCGCCTCCTGTCCGCCGCCGTGCGTCACGGACGTGTCCAGGTAGAGGATCTTCATCCGGTCGCCCCCCCCGAACGGTCGACCACCGATTGGAGCCAGGTCTCGAGTCTCGCGGACGCCACGGGGAGCGCGAACCGACGATGGACTCGCTCCCAAGCGCGGAGGCCCATGCGGCGGCGCAACGACTCATCGCCAAGGAGGCGTACGACCGCGCGCGCGATCGCTGCCGGATCCTCCGGATCGACCAGGAGCCCGGTCCTCCCGTGCAATACGGCGTCGCTCACCCCGCCTACGCGCCCCGCGACGACCGGCTTCCCGAAGAGAGCCGCCTCCAGGAAGACGAGACCGAATCCTTCCCTCTCGCCTCTCGCTTCCCGCGATGGGAGCGCCAAGACGGAGCACCTCGAGTAGATCTCACGGAGATCCGCGTCCGAGACCTTCCCGAACAACCGAACGGCGGAGAGCGCCGGATCTTCCCGAATCCTCTTCCGCAGGAGGTCCTCGGAAGGCCCCGATCCGACGATCCAATACTCGCATGACGGGAATTGTTCACGGATCAAGGGAAGCGCCTGGAGCATCCGGTCCTGTCCTTTGCGTGGATCGATCCGCCCCACGCTCAACACGACGGGAGACGCGGAGGCGGGCGGATCCGTCGGCGCGGGATCCCCCCAGGAAGCGGGGTCGACCGAGACCCAGCGCCGCGTCCTTTCCCGCGGACAGCCGAGCGATGCGAAGAGCTCGGCGGTGCTCGTGCTGTTGGCGAGAACGAGCGCCGCGCTGCGGCTTGTCACGCGCAAGATGCGGCGGCGAATCCGGCTCCGGACGGCCCTCTCCAGCTCCTCGCCGTGTCCGGCGACAACGAACGGGACACGATGGAAGTGGGCGACCACCCAGGCGGCGAAGGCAGGGATTCCGGCCTGGGCCGCAAGGACGAGGTCGGGCTTCTCTTCGCGAACGAGTCGACGCGCATGGAGAACGTATCGGAAAAGGTCTCCCGGGCTCCATGAGGCGGGAACCATGCGAAAGAAGGGACCGCGATGGATGCGGATCGATGGGGTCTCGACTCCCGTGCCGCGAGCGGCCTCCGAATCGGGCGCCAGGACCAGGAGATCGTGCCGGGCCAGGGCGCGGCACAAGGTCCAGGTCCATCGCGAGATGCCTCCCCCGAGCGGCGGGAAGTCGATGGTGAGGACGAGGATCCGCATGTACGTTCCGAGGGAAGCCGCGCGGGCGCCGCCGGGCAAACCTACCCGGGCCTTCCATCGAGCAGCTCGCGATAGATGTGCCACAGTCTTTCGACCATCGTCTCGAGAGTAAACTCCTCGAGCGCGCGAGCGCGGGCATTCGCGCCGAGCCGCGCGCGAAGACCTTCGTCGGAGAGGAGCCTCGAGAGGGCATCGGCCAGCGCTTCCGGGGACCGCGGCGGGACGACGAGCCCGGTGACCTCGTGCCGGTTCACGTACGGGACCCCGGTGTCGAGAAGCGTGCTGACGACCGGCTTCCCGCACAGGTGGGCTTCCACTTGGCACAGGCCATAAGCCTCGCTCCTCAAGTGCGCCGGAAGACAGAAAACATCGCACGCGTGCATCCACGCGATCGCTTCCCGCTCTCCGAGCGCCCCCAAGAAGTGCACGCGGTCCTCGAGGCCCGTGGATCGGACGAGCCGTTCGAGCTCCGGCCGCATGGGCCCGTCCCCTCCGATATAGAGGTGAGCCGACAGGTCCCGCATGGCCCGAACAAGAAACGGAAGCCCCTTGTAGTATCGGAGAACGCCCAGAAAGTAGACGCGCGGCCCCTCGGTGCGGCTCAGCAGCTCCGAGACCTTCTCGTCCATCGCTGCGGTTCGCTCGTACGGTTTCGGATCCACACCGAGCGGAACGACCCGGCAACGCTCCGCGATCTCCCGCAACACCGGAGAGCTGCGCGCATAGGCGGGGCTTGTGACGATCAGCGCGTCCGCACGCCGAAGGAAGGCGCGCTGAGCCGGCGCATAGAGAGCGCCGGTCACCTTCTGCCGGACGATGTCGCTGTGATAGGTTGCGACGATCCTCCCCCTTGGCCTCGTCAGGAGCGCGCTGATCTCCGCGGTCGGATTCGGCAAGTGGAAGTGGATGATGTCGCTGTCGAGCTTCTTGAGCCAGTAAGGAAACGCGGGAGCGACCGGCGCAGAGACCAAGCGTCCGAGATCGGCGACTTTCGTGACGGGAATGCCCTCGACGACCTCGTGCTGGGTGCGGCAGTTCCTGTTGGCGACCAGGACCCTCACCTTGCATCGTTCCCGAACCGCAGTGGAGAGGCCGTGAACGTGCCGTTCGATCCCCCCAACGATCGGCGGGTAGTAGTCCTTGTATACCTGAAGGAGAGTGAAGGACATGAGGGACCTGCCGTTGTCGCGAGCACGCTCCCGCATGGGATTGCCCGCCTCGATGGGAGGGGATCTCCGACCCGATGAGGCGGCGAGAAGCTCGGCCAGGTCGCGGGAGCCGCGGCCCGGGGAACGATTTGCCGCGAGGAATCGTATCCCCGGCCCGTGCCGCGGTCAAGGCCGCCTTGGGCGCCTGAGGACGGCCCCGGAGTGTTCCGTGCGGGAAGGCGCTCTTTCTTGACAGAGCGAGAAGCGATCTCGATAATCCCCCTTGTCTTCCGTTCGGAACTCGCCCAGACCGGGATCCCCGAATCCCCGCGAAACGGAACCGGTGCGGTCCAAGTTCCCTCGGAATGAGGAACACGAGATGCGCGGTACCGCAGGCCTCGTTCTTCTCTCGATCCTCCTGCTCGCCGGCTCCACGGCGGGGGCAGCCGGGCTGATCGGCCTCCCGGCCGTCGCGGCGGATTCGCTTGCCAGGCCCGCCGGCGGGCGGGTGCGGCCGATACTTGAAGGGTCGATTTCCGCGGACGGCTACGTTCTGGGGCCCGGGGACGAGCTGGAGATCGGGTTCTGGAAGGAGATGGACCGAAGGTGGATCGTTCGGATCGAACCGGAGGGCTTCGCGCTCATACGGCCCGTCGGTCCGATCGAGCTCGCGGGTCTCACTCTCCTGGACGCGAAGACGAAGATTCGCGAGGCCCTCGCCCACTACTATCGCGAAGAGGATCTCTCCGTCTCGCTCAACTCTCTTCGCTCGTTCATCGTCCACGTGGTGGGGAACGTCTCTAGTCCGGGCCCCAAGGAGGCGATCGCGACGCAAAGAGTATCCGAGGCGATCGAGGCCGCCGGGGGTCTGTCCGAAGCCGCCTCCACACGGAACATCTTGGTGCGCCGACGGGATGGGGGCTTCCAGAGGGCGGATCTCATCGCCTACCGGAACACCGGGGATCTATCGAAGAACCCGTTCATGAGGGATGGGGACGTGATCGAGGTTCCCGTCGCCACGCGCCGGGTCAGCGTCTACGGGGCGGTGGGAAGGCCGGGCATCTACGAGCTCGTGGAGGGGGAGACGGTCGGCGACCTCGTGGAGGTCTCAGGTGGTGTGTTGCAGGGGCTGGACTCGTCGTCGGTCGAGCTGCAGCGCTTTCTCGCCAAGCAACCCGACAGCTCTCGGGGGATCTTTCTCACGCTCGATGACGCGTTGAGGACCGGGCCGTCGGGGTTCCGGCTGGAAAACGGGGATCGCGTCTTCTTCCGGAGCCTCCGCGACTGGCAAAGAGATGCGGGGGTCGAGCTTCAGGGGGAGTTCTCCCGGCCGGGCCGCTACGTGATCCGTGAGGGCCGGGATCGAGTTCTCGATGTCCTCGACCGCGCGGGCGGGTTCACCGCGCGCGCGGCGCCGGAAGAGGCGAAGCTTCTCCGGACGCTCTTCGAATCAGGCGGTTCCGGAGTCGACAAAGAGGTCCGCTTCCTGGTCGACCAGCAGCCCGAAAAGCTGACGCCCGAGGACTACGAGTTCCTGAAGACCTTCTTCCGCGAGGACTACTCGAGACTCGTCATCGATCTCGAAGGGCTTTTCGTCCGAGGAGACTCGACGCAGAACCACTTCTTGCGCGACGGCGATGTCGTCGTTCTCCCCACGCGGGTCTATGTGGTGCGCGTCAGCGGGCGCGTCGTCTCTCCGGGGCTCGTCTCCTTCCAGCCCGGCCGGGCGTACCGGGAATACATCGATGCCGCCGGCGGTTTCGACCGCACAGCGGACAAGGGAAAGGTCCGCCTGATCAAGAAGCGGTCCGGGGCGCGCCTCAAGCCGGGCTCGAGGAGCGAGATCGAATCGGGAGACATGATCTGGGTGCCGCCGAAGGAAGAGCGCGACTGGTGGCAGATCACTCGCGAGACCTTCGCCCTCGCCGCTCAAGTGGCGACGATCTACCTCGTGATCGACCGAACGCAATGATGGAAGATCGAGGAACAGTCTCCCTGCTGGAGCTCGCCGCGGTTCTCGTTCGCCGCAGAAGGATGATCGCGACCGCGACCATCGGCGCGCTCGTCCTGTCCGCCATCGTGAGCGTCTTCCTACCCCGATGGTACCGCTCGACGGCTCTGATCCTCCCTCCGGAGACCTCAGCAAGCCAGCTGGACGTCACGGGCATCCTCCAGAGCGTCGGCTTCGTCCAGCCGGCCCAGCTTCCGAGCCTCTCGAGCCCCTCGGATCTGTACAAGGCGATCCTGGAGAGCCGAACGGTGTGCGGCGCTCTCGTCGATTCGTTCGACCTGGCCACCGTCTACAAGAGAAGGTCGCGGCAGAGGGCCATCGAGGCACTCAGGAAGCACTCGGACATCGCGGCGACCGACGAGGGACTGATCCGCGTGTCGGTGGAGGACCGGTCCGCCGAGCGCGCGGCCGACATGGTGAACGCCTACGTCTTCGAGCTGGACCGATTCAACAAGGAGAGTGTGTCCGGGCGCGCGGGTCGCACACGGGAGTTCGTCGAGAAGAGGCTTGCGGAGACCGAGACGCGTCTCGGGCGAGCCGAGGAAGACTTGAAGAGCTTCCAGCAAACCACGGGGGCGGTCGCTCTAACCGAGCAGGCGATCGTCTCAATCGAGACCGCGGCGGAGATCTGGAAGAGCATCATCGCCCTCGAGGTGGCGATCGCAACCACCGCCGGGTTCGAATCCAAGCAGTCGCCGAACGTGGTCCGGCTGCGCGCGCAGATCAGAGAGCTCCAGAGCAAGCTCTCCCTCATCGATGGGAGCGCGTCCGATCCCTCCGCCGAGAGCGGGACGACCATGCAGGGCTCCTTCCTCCTAGGGCTCAAGGAAACCCCGGATCTCGCGCTGCGATACGGGAGGCTCCTGCGGGAGGTCGAAATTCAGCGGACGGTGCACGCGTTTCTAACCAAGCAGCTGGAAGAAGCCAAGATCCAAGAGGCGCGGGACACACCGACCGTTCAGATCCTGGATCCGGGAATCCCGGCCGACATCGCCTCGAGGCCGAGGAAGAAGGCTATTGTGGCCGCCGTGACCGGCCTCGCCCTTCTCCTCTCCGTCGTTTGGGCTTTCGTTCTGGAGCGCCTCGATAGAATTCGCTCGGACGCCGAGACGGCCGAGAGGTGGAAGTGGATCTCCGGTCAGGTCCGCCGAGACCTCTCCCAGCTGCGGAAGACCGGACGGCCCCGCGGAGACGGAGAGTAGCCGCCGTCCGCTTGCACCCACAGCCGTTAGAAAGCAGGAAGAATCGCCCCACGGGAGCCCCCAGGGAGGCGACCCGAGCCAGGGCATCGGACGGCAGGATGACCACGAGCATGCCGCTGGTCAGCGTGGTGATCGCGGCCTACAAGAGCAGGCCGGACTATCTGTCGACCGCGATTCGAAGCGCCCTCGATCAGACGTGCAGCGATCTCGAGATCCTCGTCTCGGACGACTCCCCCGACGATGCGCTCGGCAAGGTCGTCGAGGGATGCGCCGACGCGAGAGTGCGGTACCGCTGGAACCGAACCCCGCTCGGCGCGGCGCGTAACCACTGGGCCTCCTTCCTTGAAGCCCGTGGGGAGTACGTCGCGGTCCTCAACCACGACGACCGCTTCGCCCCGACATTTCTCGAGAGGCTCGTCGCGCCGCTCCAGAGTCATGAAGAGCTCGTGCTCGCCTTCTGCGACCACTGGGTGATCGACGAGGACGGACGGATCCTGACCGAGCAGACGGAGAAGAATTCAGCACGGTGGGGACGCTCGCGGTTGACGGAAGGGACTCATCGCCCGTTCTTCGACCTTCTCATCGCGCAGGCGGTTCCCATGGCCGCAGGCGCGGTCTTTCGGAGAGAGCGTCTCCCCGCGGCGCTCCCCGCCCTGGCCGGCCCGGCATACGACCTATGGATGGCCTACCTCCTGTGCAGGGAGGGGCTCGGAGCGTACTACGTCCGCGATCGCTTGTGCAGCTGGAGAGCCCACTCCGAGAACCTGACCAGCCGAGGCGGGTTTGACTGGCGGCTCGGGGCCGCCGAGTGCTGGGCGACGGTGGCAGCCGATCCCGCGCTCGTTTCCGTCCGAGGTCCGGCCAGGGAAAGAGCGGCGTTCGCTCTTTCATCTTGCGCGGCGGCTGCATGGCGGAGCGGCCGGAGAAGGGAGTGCCTCTCCTTCGGCTTGCGGTCTTTCCGAATGCGGCCGACGTGGAGGGGTGCCTTCGCGTGTCTCCTGCCGCTTCTTCCGAAGGAGCGAGTCCCCCGCGGGGCCAAGCCCGCGACCGGCGCAGGCGGCGATCCGGAGCCGCCCGACGAAGCACGTGCAGGATCCGGGTCAGGACGATAGGAGGCTTAGGAAGATCTCGTGCACGGCCGGGTCCATCGTCAGCTCCGGATGGAACGCGGCGGCGAGGATGTTCCGCTGGCGGACGAGGACCGGCTCGCCGCGCAGGGTTCCGAGCACCTCAACGTTCTTTCCGACATCAAGGATTCGAGGGGCGCGGATGAAGA
>VGIW01000029.1 GCA_016867715.1 Candidatus Eisenbacteria bacterium
ATATCGACGATTGCATCATCATCAATGGCGGTATTCGCTTCCGAGGCTACCGGAGCGAGTCGGTCGATCTGCGTCCGTCCGGATCGGTGCGGCAGGTCACCTTCTGGCGGCCGCACGATTACGCGGTCCGCCTGCAGGTCGAGAACCCGGACGTCGTCGTCGAACGAAACCTGATCGTGGATGCCGTGAACACGGGATCGGACTTCCTCTACCTGACTGGCATCCCCTCGGAGTGGCTGCCGACCGGCGCGAGCATCGCATCGGGGCTCGGGGCGTCGGGAATCCGCGAGAACTGGAGCTTTCACGCGGACTCGGCGGCCAACGCGAATCCCCTCTCCCACTTCTCTTTTCTGTGCCCGTAGGGGTGATTCGAGCCTCAAGGCTGGCCGGGGGCCGAGCTTCCGCCCTACGACAACGTGATCGGGGTCGATCCTCTTCTCACGGATCCCGAGGGGGGGCGACTTTCGCCCGCAACCGGGATCGCCGGCCGCGGGATACGGCTGCAGGACGTTTCCCGAGACTCCGCACCGCGCACGGCGCGAGGCGGTCTTTTCATCGTATCCGGTCCCCGTCGACCGGGCCGGCCGCGGCGGTCTTCCGTTCGAGGCGCGCGCGCTCGACGTGTCCGGGCCGATCGAGACGAACACCGTCTGGAGCGCCGACATGGTGCGCGTTCAAGGAGACATCGAGGTGGCGGACGGCGTCACTCTCGCCGTTTCTCCCGGCGTGCGCGTGGAGTTCCAGGGCTACTTCTCGCTGACCGTGCGCGGACGGCTGCTGGCGCTCGGCGAGCCCGAAGCGCGCATCGAGTTCACGAGCTCCGACCCCGACTCTTTCGCCGCGGACTCCACCCTTGCCGGGGCGTGGGCCGGCATCCGCTTCCCATTTACTTCGGAAATCAACCAATGTTCCGAGTTGAAATACTGCGTGATCGAGTATGCCAAGAACGCCGGCGACTCCTTGCGCGGCGGCGCTCTGCGAGTGAACGGCTTTTCCAAGCTCCGCGTGGAGAACTCGGTTCTGCGCCGCAACGTCGCCGATTTCGGGGGCGCTTTCGCCTTCACGCACTTCGCTTCGCCCGAGATCACGGGCTGCCTCATCGTCGAGAACGTCGCCTTCATCGGGGGTTCGGCCGTCCATTGCCTCGACGCCTACCCGCGGCTCGCCGCTTGCACGATCGTGGCGAACGAGGACCGGAACTCGGAGATGTTCGATCCGGCCGCCGCGATCTACGCGCACCTCTCGAAGCCCCGAATCACCGGGAGCATCCTCCGGGAAAATCCGTCCAACTACTTCGAGCCGACGCAGATCTTGTACGGGAAGAACTGGTACACGACGTGGAGCGACATCGGCGGCGGCTGGCCGGGCGGGGGGAACATCGATGAGGATCCGCTCTTCGTCGGCGAGGCGCCGCATCCCTTTGCGCTTCAAACGATGTCGCCCTGCGTGAACGCGGGACCGCCCGACAGCGCGGGCCTCGGTCTTCCCGCGAGGGATCTGGGCGGAACTCCCCGCTTTCTCGATGGACGGATCGACATGGGCGCCTACGAAGGCGATCCGCAGGCGACCGGGGTCGGGCTCGCCGTCGGCCCATTCCGACTCGAGCCCAACCTCCCCAATCCCTTCGCCTCGGCGACGTCGATTCGCTTTCGCTTGGCGGAGAGCCGTTCCGTTCGTGTCGACGTCTGCGACGCGGCCGGACGCCGGGTCGCGCGGCTCGCGGACGGAGTTCGCGGTCCCGGTCTCCACGAGGTCGCCTGGAACGGGACGCACGATCGCGGCCGGCCCCTTCCGAGCGGCGTCTACTTCGCGCGGCTGGACGCGGGGCCGGTGAGCGGTTCGCGGAAACTGATCCTCTTGCGTCGATAACGTCGATCCGTCGGAAGCGTGCTTCTTGCGCCCCGGTCGGGAAAACACCGGTCGTGTTCCTGTCGGCCTGAGAAACCACCCGCCGGAGCGGTGATCCCCGCGCTATCCCGGCAGCCCGACCCCTTGCCAGCCGAGGAAGCCGGAAATGAGAACATTAATGCTCATGTCGACAACAGCCAATACATAAAGGACCGCCGAAATCTGGAAGACGGATCTCCGCGCCCTTCTCGTTTCGAGCACGAAGGCAAGAGCCCCGATGCCGATCGAGAGGACGAGGAGGGCGGTGTCGAGCATTGACCAGACCCGGTAGTGGAAACCGCCCGCGAGAGGAGAGGCGAGCAGGAAGAGGAACTGGATCACGAGGAATCCCTTGAGGCGGGTCATCTCCTCGGGGGAAGCCTCCTCGATAGAACCGCTTGGGGCCGCCTGTGGAAACCGGTTCTCGCTATGGTCTTCGGCGTCGTGCATGGGGTTCTCCCGCTCGGCTCTCGCACGGGCGCGGCCTCCGGACGGGAGCCGCGCGGGAACGATCCCGCGAGCCGAGTAGGGATCTCTCCCGAAGGCGAAACGCGCCGCGCCCGAAAACGTTCAAGCGAACGCTGCGGCCGACTAGATCGCTCCCTTCTCCTTGAGAGCCTTACGATCGGCCTCGCCGTATCCGAGCGAGCCGAGGATCTCCGCGGTATGCGCGGAGAGACGGGGCGGGGGCGCATCGACGCTCGCCGGCGTGCTTGAGAACTTGGCGGTGAGGTTGAAGAGCCGGATCTCGCCGATCTCGTCTTCCTTCACGCTGACGATCGACTCGCGGTGCCGGATCTGCGCGGAGTCGAGGGCGGCTCCCAGCGAAAGGATGTCTCCGGATGGAATCCCCTTCGCGTTCAGCGCCTCGACCCACTCGGCGGTTCCCTTTTCCGCGAGCCTCGCCTCAAGGAGCGGCGTGAGGAGCTTCCGGTTCGCCTTGCGCGTGTCGCGCTCCTGGAATCTGGGATCGGTCTTCAGCTCCGGAACGCCGAGGATGTCGGCGAGGTCCTCCCACTGCTTCTGCTGGTTGGCGGCGATGTTGATGTGGCCGTCCTTCGTGCGGAATGTGCCGGACGGGGCGGCGGTGAAGTTGTCGTTCCCCATCGGGACGGGGGGCTTTCCGCCGATGAGAAGATTCGCGGCGACCCATCCCATGAGAGGCATGATCGAATCGAGGAGCGCGATGTCGATGAACTGCCCCTCGCCGCTCCGCTCGCGATGGAAGAGCGCCGCCAGGATCGCGAAAGCGGCGTTCAGCCCGCCGACCGTGTCGCATACGGGGAAGCCTGAGCGGAGCGGGTGCAGGCGCTCGTCCCCATTCACGTCCATGACGCCGGAAAGCCCCTGCACGATCTGGTCGTAAGCGGGCTTGAACGCGTCCGGGCCTGTCTGTCCGAACCCGGAGATCGCGCAGTAGATCAGCTTCGGGTTCGTCTTGCGGAGCTCGCCGTAGGAGAACCCGAGCCGATCCATCACGCCGGGCCTGAAGTTCTCGACGAGCACGTCGGTCGTACGAATCAGCTTGCGGAAGACCTCCTTCGCCTCCTCGACCTTGAGGTTCAGCGTGATCGACTTCTTGTTCGCGTTCTGGGCGAGGAAGCTCGTCCCCATCAGCTTCTTGTTCAGCTCGGGCACGTTCCCAAGCTTGCGCGCGAGGTCTCCCCCGTCCGGGTTTTCGATCTTGATCACCTCGGCGCCGAGGAGCGCGAAGTGCATCGTGGCGAAGGGGCCCGCGAGCACGTTGGTCATGTCGACGACGCGGATGTTATTGAGAAGCTTCATGACGGATTATTCTCCCGCTTTCTTGAGATCGAGGAGGGATCCCGACTTCAGAATGAACCCAGGAAGTTCACGGTTGAAATACGTGCCGACCATTCGGGCGACGTCGAGGAGCTTGTCGAGCCGAATGTCGGTCCGGATGCCCATCCGCTGAAAGGAGTGGACGAGGTCCTCGCTGCTCACGTTCCCCGCCGGGAGCTTCGTGAACGGACATCCGCCGAGGCCGCCGAACGCGGACTCGAACGAGACGGCGCCGGCTCTCCACGCGGCGTAACAGTTCGCGAGGCCGAGCCCGTAGGTGTTGTGGAAGTGGCAGGCCGGCCGCGCCGCTGGGTCGAGGTCCCGGATCGCGCCGAACATCTCCTCGACTTGGATCGGGTGCGCGTGTCCCGCGGTGTCCGCGAGGCTGATCTCCCGGATTCCGGCCGCGAGATACTCCTTCACGATCCCGAGCACCTTCTCCTTCTCGACCGGACCCTCGAAGCCGCAGCCGAACGCGGATTGAACAGAAACCTGCACCTTCTTCCCCGCCTCGGCCGCCTTCTTCGCCATCGGCACGATTCGAGAGAGCGCTTCCGCGGTGCTCATGCCGGTGTTCTTTCGGCTGTGCGTTTCGCTCGCCGACACGCCCATGCAGAACATCTCGACCCCTGACGCCATCCCGCGGTCGAGCCCCTTTTCGTTGAGGACGAGGCCGGAGAGCGTGACCCGCTCCGGCTTCCTTCCGGGCGCGGTAAGGAGCGCGAAGAGCCGATCCGTGTCGGCCATCTGCGGCACCTTCTCCGGATGGACGAAGGAACCGACCTGCACGATATCCACGCCCGATTCGACGAGAGCATCGATCCAGCGAATCTTCTCCTCGGTCGGCACCGCGGTCTTCTCGACCTGCAAACCGTCGCGCAGGCCGACCTCGTGGATGAGAATCGCGTTGTTTCCCCATTCGCTTCGCATGTGATCCTTCTCCGTGCGCTCGCGGCGCGTGCGGCGTCGTTCGAGCGGCCGGTTCTCCCCGATGAACCCGCCCCCTCGGACCGCTCCTATCGATTCGTCGATCGGGGTTCCACGCCGCGGTTCGAGACGAGTGTATCCTAGAACTCGCCGGGAGTTCAACGAGCTCCGGCGCAGCGGGAGAGCGCTCGAACTCGTGTATTTATATGTGGTTATGGCGATAGCGCCGGGCGGGTGCGTGGTTCTCCTTCGCCGGGCGCTCGGCTACTCACCGGGGATCCCCGGCTCGACGAAGAGGGTCTTCTCGCGCGCGCAGGTCACCTTGCCGGGAGGCCAGCCCTTCGGCTTCCGCACGTGGCGCCTCTCGGTGTAGATCACGGGGACCTTCGCGGCGTGCTTCGCCTTCGAGTGCCGCGCGGCGATCGCTGCGGCTTCGAGAAGAGCCTCGCGGGGGACCGGCTTCTTCGGATCGTCGCGGAGAAGGACGACGTGCGATCCGGCGGCCTGCGCCGCGTGAAACCAAAGATCCCGCGGGCGCGCGATCTTGAAGGTTAAAAGATCGTTCTCCTTGTTGTCGCGCCCGACGAGAACGGTGTAGCCCCCGGCGATCGTGTATTCCCTCGGGCGGACCGGAAGGGCGCGCTCCTTCGGCTTCTTGATCTTCTCGCGCCAAGAAGCCTCGCGTCTTGCCGGGCGGAGAAGCGAGCCGACGCGCGCGCGGATGTGTTCCGCTTCCTCCTCGCTCCGGACTCCGTCGATCTCCGCGAGAATCGATTCCAGCGAGGCGATGCGGCGCTCATTCTCCGCGATCCGCCCCTCTACGATCTCCGCGCCTCTCTCCCCCTTCTTGGCGAGCCGGAAGAGACGCTCGATGTTCTCCCGCGCGCTCGCCGCCGGGTCGAGCGCGATCGTGATCGCGCCCCCTTGGTACGGATCGGGGAGGACGACCTCGGATGCGCCCTTCTCGATCTCGCCGAAGTGGATGCTGAGGATCTCCGCCTCCTTGCGATGGATCGGGGCTCGTTCCGCGTCGCGGAGCTCGGCCCGTTGCTTCTCGAGAACCCTGAGGAGACGCTTTCGCTCCCGCGCCGCGCTCGAGCGAATCTCGCGAACGGTATCCGCGAGGAGGACTTCCCCGCCGGCCATCCGCCACCAGGTCCGGGCCGCCTCGAGCGGATCCGCGAACGTCTCCGGAGAATCGTCCTCGGTTCGCGGCGCGATGGTCGATAGATGAAGTTTTCTGCCGCTCCGGTAGAGATGCGACCGATTCGACCGCTCGTGCTCGTCGACAAGATCCCTCCACGCGCGAACGAGCGCGGTCCTCCGGTTCTCAGGCGCGGCTTCGGCGAGGCGTGCGCGCGCGACCCACTCCGCCGCCCACTCGCCCGGAAGGAAGAGAACTCGATCGCGGATCGCCGCGCGCGCGCTTTCCTCGTCGCTGAGGCTTGCAGGGAGCGTCTCCGGATCGAAGCGGAGAACATCGGGACGGTCGATGCGCCCTGCCTCCGGGAGCGCGCCGCCGCTCTTCCCTTCGCTCTCGGGAAGCGCGAGGAGGACGGACGATCCATCGAGAACGCGAAGGACCGGGCGCCGCATGAGGTCGATCCGCATCGCAAGACCGCTCTCCCACTCAACGAAGAGCGTTCTGTCCACCGCGGGCGCGTACGCTCGGACGAGCGCATGCCCTTCGAGAAGCCGGGCGAGCTTCGCTGCGGCCGCGCTCTCCTCGCCCTCGGGGCTCTTCCCCTCATCGAGCCGCGCGACGCACGGGAGATCGGGGCGGAGCGAGACGAGGAGCGTCCCCGCCGGCGTTTCCATGCGGAACAGGAAGACAGGGCCGGACGGCCGCGCGGCTTGGAGCACGTACCGGAGCCTCTTCCCCGCGAGCGCCGCGGTGATCGCGGGCGCCGCCTTGTGGATGAACAGCGCGTTCATGACCGCTCCCGCCGATCGCCCCTTCGCGCTCGGGCGCGCCGCGAAAGTGCTTGCGCCATCAAGAGATAGCCCGTCCTGTCTCCCCGTTGACGGCCCGCCCCCCTTGGGATATGATCAAACCCCTTCCAAACGGGAGTTGTCCATGACCGTCTCCAGCATGACCGGCTTCGGCCGCTCGGAAACAAAAGCCTCCAGTCTCACATTCGCGGTCGAGATCCGTTCCGTCAACCACAGGTATTTCGAAGCTTCATTCCGGCTCCCGGCGGTTCTTCTCGGATCGGAGCAGAAGATCCGAGAGGTTCTCCAGAGCGCGCTCGCCCGCGGCCGCATCTCGCTCGCCGTGGACGTCGACGGCGGCGGCGAGGAGATCGAGGTCCACGTGGACGAGGCGCGCGTTCGCGCGTATCTTGCTCTGGCGCGCCGGCTGCGGGAGAAGCACGGCGTCGGCGGACCGCTCGACGTCTCGACCCTCCTTCATCTTCCCGACGTGCTGGCGGTCAAGGGACGAACGCTCCGCGAGCAGGAAGTCTGGCCGCCGGTCGAAAAAGCGATCCGGCGCGCGCTCGCCGATCTCGTGCGGATGAGGCGGCGGGAGGGCGCGATCCTCGCCGCGGATCTCCGCAAGAGGCTTCGCGCGATCGGCGCCTCGCTCGGGCGTGTCGAGAAGCGCGCTTCCGTTCGATCGGGCGCAGCGATGAAAGAGCTTCGGGGGCGCCTCGAGAAGCTCCTCGAAGGTCTTCCGGTGAACGAGGAACGGCTCGCCCACGAGGCGGCGGCCCTCGCCGACCGGCTCGACTGCACCGAAGAGGTCGTCCGCGCGCGCGCGCACGTCGATCAGTTTCTCCGGTTCCTCCGCGAGGGAGGACCGGTCGGACGGCAGCTCAACTTCCTGCTTCAGGAGCTTCATCGCGAAATCAACACGATCGGATCGAAGGCGTCGGACGCCGAGATCTCCCGCGAGATCGTCTTGCTCAAGGAGGAGGTCGAGCGCCTTCGCGAGCAGGTGCAGAACCTGGAGTAACGAATGGTTGAAACCAAAAGCTCTTTTCCGATCGTGATCGCGGGGCCGTCCGGAGCGGGAAAGACGACGCTCGCGCGCGCGGCGGCGGCGCGCGATCCGAGGCTTCGCTTCTCGATCTCGGACACGTCGCGCCCGATTCGGGAAGGCGAAGCCGACGGCCGCGACTACCGTTTCGTCGGGGAGGAGGAGTTCGAGGAGCGAATCCGCGCCGGGCGCTACGCCGAGTGGGCGAAGGTGCACGGCGATTACTACGGCACGCCCCGCTCGGAGATCGAGGAGGGGATCGCGCGGGGCGAGGATGTCGTCCTCGATATCGACGTTCAGGGATGCGAACAGGTCCGGGCGAAGTACTCCGCGGCGCTCGCGATCTTTATCGTGCCTCCTTCGCTCGCCGTTCTCGAGAAGCGGCTCCGCGAGCGGCGGACGGAGCCGGAGGAGAGGATCCGAACGCGGCTCGAGAACGCCCGAGCGGAGATCGAGAAGAAGTTCGAGTACGACTACATCGTCGTGAACGACCGGCTCGACGGGGCGATCGAGACCGTGCTCTCGATCATCCGCGCCGAGCGGTGCCGCGCGGCGAGGCTGCGGGAGACCGCCGGCGCGAGATGACGCCGTTCGCCGGCGAGGAATCTGGAAACCGAGGAGAAGAAGGTGACCGAGAAGAAGACTCCCGAGAGGGAGAACACGTACGAGCAGATCGTGGTCGCCGCGCGCGAGGCGCGGCGCCTGAACGCGATCCGCATCCGAAGGGGCATCGGGGCGGGAGACGCCAAGGTGACGTCCGAAGCGCTCGAGAGGACGCTGCGGGGAGAGGTGGAGTGGAAGGTGGCGGAGGCGAGCGAGACCCGCGAGCCGGATGCTGGCGAAGCGGCCGGATCGGTCGGAGGGACGAAGAAGGAGGATCCATCGTTTGGCGATTGAGGGGAGGAAGATCCTTGTCGGCGTGACGGGGGGCGTCGCGGCGTACAAGACGCTCGAGGTGGTCCGCCTTCTCGGCGCCTCCGGCGCGCGTTGCCAAGCGGTGCTCACCCGATCGGCCACGGAGCTGATCCGTCCGGAGAGCTTCGAGGCGCTCACGGGAAGGCGCGCCGTCTGGGATCTCTGGACGAGCGATCGCGAGGCCCGTCCCTCGGATGCCTTCGCCCCGGAGACGAAGCCGATCCACATCGACATCGCGCAGAGCGCGGATCTCTTTCTCATCGCGCCGGCCACGGCGAACATCCTCGCCAAGATGGCCGCGGGGATCGCAGACGACCTTCTCACGACTGCCTATCTCGCGGCGACTTGTCCCGTCGTCGTCGCTCCCGCGATGAACTCGTTCATGTGGGCGCACAAGACGACCGAGAGAAACCTCGCACGGCTTCGCGGGGACGGCGTGCGGATCATCGAGCCGGACGAGGGGGATCTCGCGTGCGGATACCGCGGCAAGGGACGTCTCGCGAGTCCGGAGCGGATCGTCGCCGTCGTGCGCGAGATGCTCGATCGCCCGGGCGATCTCGCCGGGCGAAGGATCCTCGTGACCGCGGGCCGCACCGAGGAGGCGATCGATCCGGTGCGCGTTCTCACGAATCGATCGAGCGGGAAGATGGGAGTTGCGCTCGCGGGCGAGTGCGCGCGCCGCGGAGCGGAGGTCGTGTTCGTCGCGGGCGCTCTTTCGGTCGCGCCCCCCGCGGGGGCCCGCGTGATCGAGGCGACCACGGCAGAGGCGATGGCCGAGGCGGTGCTTCGCGAGGGTCCGACGTGCGACGTTGTGCTCATGGCGGCCGCCGTCGGCGACTACCGGCCGAAGAAGTTCTCGGGCGAGAAGCTGAAACGCTCGGGGCCGATCCGCATCGAGCTCGAGCCGACCGAGGATATCCTCGAAACGCTCGCCGCGCGGCGCGGCTCCATTCGGGTTCTCGCCGGGTTCGCGCTCGAGACCGACTCGCCGGAAGCGCGCGGGCTCGAGAAGATGAAAAGGAAGAAGCTCGACCTTATTGTCGTAAACCGTCCCGACGTCCCGGGCGGAGGGATCGGGCGCGAGGAGACCGAGGCGATTCTTCTCGGCCGGGACGGGTACCGCGAGGAGATCCCGTTCGCCTCGAAGGACTCGGTCGCGGCGCGCATCGTGGACCGCGTCGCCGCGATGCTCAAACCCGAAGGCGAAGATCCCGTGAAAACGAAATCGAGGGGGAGATGAGCGGCTCGGTGTTCGAACTCCTCAGGCGGTACGCCGCTCAGCAGCGGGAGTTTGGGTTTCCGGATCCGATTCTTCCGCGCGTCGAGGCGCGCGCGCGCCGTGAGGCGGACGCGACCCCCTCGCGGGCGGACGGCGTCTCGGAGCTCGCCGAGGTTCGGCGCGCGATCGACGGGTGCACGCTCTGCCCGCTTCATGCGGGACGCAAGACGATCGTTTTCGGAACCGGCGATCCGAACGCGGCTCTCATGTTCATCGGCGAGGGGCCCGGAGCGGACGAGGACGCTGCCGGCGAGCCGTTCGTCGGGCCGGCCGGGAAGCTCCTCGATCGGATCTTCGAGGCCGCGGGCATCGCGCGCGGCGAGGTCTACATCGCGAATGTGGTCAAGTGCCGCCCGCCGCAGAACCGGGACCCGGAGCCCGAGGAGGTCGCCGCCTGTCTTCCGTTTCTTCGTAGGCAAATCGAGCTTGTGAACCCGAGGATCATCTGCGCGCTGGGCAAGCACGCCGCCCAGACTCTTCTCGGGAGGACCGATCCGATCGGCCGGCTGAGGGGCGCCTGGTATGATTGGGAGGGGAGGAGGCTCATCTGCACGTATCATCCTTCCGCCTGTTTGCACAACGCATCGTACAAGCGTCCGGTATGGGAGGACTTTCAGATCCTGCGGGACGCGTATCGGGCGATTCGCCCGCTGTAGGAGTCGAACCGTGCCCCCAGCGAGGAAGAGACCGCAGGCGAAGAGCGCGGAAGGAACGTTCGACCGAGTTCCGCCGCAAGCGGTGGAGGCGGAACGGGCCGTTCTCGGCGCGGTTCTTCTCGACGGCGAGGCGATGAACAAGGTTCTCGACATTCTGACGGAGAGTTCGTTCTATCGGGAGGCGCACCGGAAGATCTACGCCGCGATGGTTTCCCTTTACGAGCGAAGCGAGGCGATCGACGTCATCACGGTGGTCGACGAGATGTCTCGTCTCGGGACGCTCGAGAGCGCGGGCGGGCGGCTCTATCTCTCCTCGCTCCTCGACGAGGTGGCGACGTCGGCGAACGTGAGCTACCATGCGGGCCTCGTTCTCGAGAAGGCGCTCCTTCGCCGCATGATCCACGCGGGGACCGAGATCGTGCAGAGGGCGTACGAAGGGGTCGAGGACGTCAAGGCTCTTCTCGACCGGGCGGAGCAATCCATCTTCGACATTTCCGAATCGCAGGTCACGAGCGGTTTCCTTCCGATTCGCGCGGTGGTGAAGCCGGTCTACGACGAGGCGAAGGCGATGGCGGAGGGTGGGCGCTCGCATCTCGGCGTGCAGTCCGGCTTCCCGGATCTCGACGCGCTCCTCTCCGGTTTCCAGAAGGGGGATCTCATCATCGTGGCGAGCCGCCCCTCGATGGGGAAGACCTCTTTCTGTCTCAACATCGCCCAGAACGTCGCGCTCGATTCCAAGCTCCCGGTCGCGATCTTCAGCCTCGAGATGTCGCGCGAGAACCTCGTGCAGCGCCTCCTCTGTTCGGAAGCGCGCGTCGACAGCCACGCGCTTCGAACCGGGTACGTTCCCCAGAGGGACTGGCCGAACCTGACCACCGCCGCGAGTCTTCTTTCGACGGCGCCGATCTTCATCGACGACAGCGCGAGCCTCACGGTCTTGGAGATGCGGTCGCGCGCCAGGCGGCTCCACAAGGAAGCAAGCTTGGCGCTTCTCATCGTGGATTATCTCCAGCTGATTCGCGCGTCGGAGGCGGCGGAAAACCGCCAGCAGGAGATCTCGTTGATCTCCCGCTCTCTCAAAGCGCTCGCCAAAGAGCTGAACCTCCCGGTCGTCGCTCTCTCGCAGCTCTCGCGTGCCGTGGAAACGAGGACCGGCGCGCATCGGCCCGTTCTTTCGGACCTTCGCGAATCGGGAGCGATCGAGCAGGACGCCGACGTCGTCCTCTTCCTCTATCGGCCCGAGGTGTACGAGAAGATCCCCGAGAACGAGGGGAAGGCGGAGGTGATCATCGGGAAGCAGCGAAACGGGCCGCTCGGCACCGTCGACCTCACGTTCCTCAAGAGCTTCACGCGTTTCGAGAGCCTCTCTGCCCGCGAGGCGGTCGAAACCCCGGTCGGGGGCGGCGGCGAGGAGTACGGCGAAGCCGGGGAGGCGTAGCGCTTGGCCGGGTCGATCACCAGAGTCGGCGGCCGCGTGGTGAGCGCGGTCAGCGAGCTAGGCGACATCACCGTTCTCCTCGTACGCATCCTTCGGTCTTTTCCTCAAGTTCACAAGGTCGGAAGGCTCACTCTCGTCCAGATGATGGAGATGGGAGTCCGTTCGATGCCGCTCGTCGTGGTGACCTCGTTCTTCACGGGGACCGTCGCGGCGATCCAGGCGGCGTATCAGTTCCAAGATTGGATCCCGCTCCGCTACGTCGGGTCGGTGGTCGGGAAGTCGGTGATCATCGAGCTTGGGCCGGTGCTCACGGGTCTCGTCGTCGGCGGGCGCGTGGGGGCATCGATCGCCGCCGAGCTCGGGACGATGAAGGTGACCGAGCAGATCGACGCGCTCGAGGCGCTCGCGATCGACTCGATCCGCTATCTCGCCCTGCCGCGCTTCATCGCGGGGGTGGTCATGATCCCCGTGGTCGTCGTCTTCGCCGACATACTGGCGATCGTGGGCGGGATGCTCGCGGCGGTCTACTCGATCGGAATGTCCGCGCAGTCGTTCGCTTTCGGGCTCAAGCTGTTTTTCGTGATGGACGATGTGTGGGGCGGCCTCATCAAGTCGGTGATCTTCGGCGGGATCATCGCGCTCATGGGATGTTACTACGGTCTCCGCACCGAGGGAGGCGCCGAGGGAGTAGGGCAGGCGGCGACCCGCGCGGTCGTCTCCTCTTGTCTGCTCATCCTCATCTCCGATTATATCTTGGCCGAGCTCTTGTTCGGCTTCGTGTTCGCGAGGTAGCGGCATGGGCGGCGGCGGCGTGGAGGGACGATGGAAGATGAGGATCTTCTATCTCGCGGCGCTCGGCGCGCTCCTTCTGTGCGTTTCGTTTCTCTCTCGCGGCCGCGTCGTCGCGGTCGCCGAGCGGGCCGCCTCGTCCGTCGTTCTCGTCTGGTATCAGGATGACGCGGGGACCGCGAGCTACGGGACCGCGTTCGCCGTCGATGACAAGGGGCACTTCCTCACATGCGCGCATGTGGTGCGCGGAAGGCAGGAAGTGGCGATCGCGTTTCCCACGGTGGAAGGAGAAGCGAACGTCGCCGCCCGCGTCGTCGCCTCGGACGAGCGAATCGACGCTGCGCTCCTCAAAGCGGACGAGAAGGGGCTCCCCGCGGCGCGGTTCGGCTCGACGAAGGGACTTCGCGTCGGCGAAGAAGTGATCTTCGCGGGGTATCCGATGGGCTACACGCTGAACGCGGATCTCGAGCCGAGCGTCGGCTTCGGCCACGTGTCGGCGCTCCCGAAGTGGCGCGTGAGCGCGCGGGCCCCGCGGATCCCGATCGTGCAGATCGACGCCTCCGTGGCCCTCGGACACAGCGGGAGTCCCTTGTTCCGGACTTCGAGCGGCAAGGTGATCGGGATGCTGAAATCCCATGTCGGCGTTCCCGGGCTCGTGAAGTCGAACGACGAAGTGCTCGACTTCGTCGAGTCGATTCCCTCGGAGCTTGTCGGACGCGCCGGCATCGGGATCGCCTTGCCCGCGGACAGCCTGCGGCGCTTCCTCGAGCGTCACGGAGTGAAGACGTGAGCGGAAGAGACATCGTCATCTCGCTTCGCGGAGTGGAGAAGTCGTTCGGCGCGCAGCCCGTGCTCCGCGGCGTCGATCTCGACATCTACCGCGGGGAGTCCCTCGTCGTGATCGGCCCGAGCGGCTGCGGGAAGAGCGTGCTCTTGAAGCACCTGATCGGTCTGATTCTCCCGGACAAGGGCTCCATCCGGATCGATGGAGCGGATATCACCGATATGGACTCCTCTTCCCTTTATGACGTGCGAAAGAAGTTTGGTATGCTCTTCCAAGGCGCGGCGCTGTTCGACTCGCTCACGGTCGAGGAGAACGTCGGCCTCGGTCTCGTCGAGCACACGAAACTCGGCCCGAGGGAGATCGCGGAACGCGTCGCGGAGAGCCTCCGGAAGGTCGGCATGGAGCACGCCGCTCGGAAGAAGCCGTCCGAGCTTTCGGGCGGCATGAAGAAGAGGGTCGGGCTCGCGCGCGCCATCGCGATGGATCCGGAGATCGTTCTCTACGACGAACCGACCACGGGGCTCGATCCGATCATGGCGGACGTAATCAACCGGCTGATCCGATCGCTCCAAAAGGAACTGAACGCGACTTCGATCACGGTGACGCACGACATGACCAGCGCCTCGAAGGTGGCCGATCGCGTCGCGATGCTTCACGAAGGAAGAATCGTGTTCGAGGGGAGCGTTGAGGAGGTTCGAGCCACGGCGGACCCGGTCGTTCGGCAGTTCGTGCGCGGGGAGGCGGAAGGGCCGATCCACGTTCTGTGAGGGGCGACATTCCGGGACGTGCGCGGGATTCGGCCGCGGGCGCGCCCGGAGGGAGGACGCGATGACCTCGAAAGGACTGGAGTGGAAGGTCGGTCTGGTGGTGCTCGCCGCGACCGTTCTCTTCGTCGTCGGGGTGATCTACCTGGGCCAGATGGAGATCGGGCGCCCGGGCCCGAGAGTACGCGTCGCGTTTCCCGAGGTGGGTGGCCTCAACGTGGGAGACCCGGTCATGGTCTCCGGCCTCCGGCGAGGATCGGTTTCGAGCATCGAGCTCGGAACGCGGGAGGTCCTCGTGACGCTCAAGCTGCGGCCCGATGTCGTTCTTCACACGGACGCCTCGTTCCGAGTGGAGAACATGGGCATCATGGGAGAGAAATTCATCGCCGTCCTTCCCGGGACGAGCTCCGACACCCTCGACACGAGAAACCTCGTTCGAGGGGGCTACTCGCCGGGGATCACCGAAGCGATGGCGGAGCTCGGGATCGTGCTCGACGACGTCGGGAAGATCGTCGCTCGCGTCGAGGGGCTCTTGCAAGAGCAGGAGATCGTCGGACCGATGCGGGAGGCCGTACGCTATCTGCGGGACGTGTCCGCCGACCTTCAAGGGATGCTCGCGGAGAACCGCACGGATGTCCGAAGCTCGATCCAGAACTTCCGATCGCTCTCCGAGAATCTCGACGAGACGCTTCGGGAGAACCGGGGGAAGATCGACACGGCGGTGACACGGGCCGCGGCCGCCTCCGCTCGATTCGACGAGACGATGGAAAGACTGGATCGCACGATTCTGTCGCTCGAAGAGGTCGTGCAGCGCATGGAGAACGGCCAGGGAACGCTCGGGCAGCTTTCCCAGGACGATAAGCTATACAAGGAAATGATGGATGCCTCGCGCAATTTGAACGACTTGCTGCGCGACGTGCGCGAGAATCCCAAACGCTATCTGAAGATCACGATCTTTTGATCCGCGAAACTTCTTTACCACGAGTGATCGTCATCGTGCCCGCGGCCGGGGCGGGCCTCCGTCTCGGGGGCGCGGTTCCGAAGCCGTACCGCGCGGTCGAAGGCCGCGCGATCCTCGCGCGCACGCTCGAGGCGGTCGCCTCGGCGCCCTCGGTCGGAGGGATCGTGGCGGCGGTCGCCCCGGGAGAGACGGAGCGCGCTGCCTCGCTCGCGCCGCCGGCTCTCGCCTGGTTCCGCGCCGTGGAGGGGGGAGAGGAGCGCTTCGACTCGGTCCATCGGGGTCTTCTCGAAGTGCCGGAGGAGACCGAGATCGTCGCCGTGCACGACGGGGTCCGACCGTTCGTCACGGCGCGCGAGATCGAGGAGACTGTGGCGCTCGCGCGGACGATCGGCGCCGCGGCGACGATGAGCGCGCCGGTGGAGACCGTGAAGCGGGTGGACGGCGACGAGGTGACGGCGACGCTCGATCGCGCGAAGATTCGGCTCGCGCAAACCCCTCAGGCCTTCCGCGCGGAGCTTCTCCGCGAAGCGTACCGGCGGGCGATCGAGGAGGGATGGAAGGGGACCGACGAGTCGGCGCTCGTCGAGCGGATCGGGGCGAGGGTCGGGATCGTGCAGGCGGACCGCTGGAACATCAAGATCACCGTCGAGGAGGATCTCCTTCTCGCGGAGTGGATCGCGAGGGAGGTTCGCGGATGAGCATGCCTCGTGTCGGGATCGGCTACGATTCACATCGCTTCCGAGAAGGGCGCCCGCTCGTCCTCGGCGGGGTCGCGATTCCCCATCCGCGGGGTCTCGACGGCCATTCGGACGCGGATGTCCTCGTTCATGCCGTGATCGATGCCCTTCTCGGCGCCGCCGGCGCGGGCGATATCGGCTCTCTCTTTCCCGAGACCGACTGCGCTTTTCAGAATGCTTCGAGCATCAATCTCTTGGAGCGCGCGGCCGAAGAGGTTCGGCGCCTGGGCTATGCGGTCGGAAACATCGACGCGGTCGTCGTGGCCGAGGAGCCGCGCCTTCTCCCGCACCGGGAAGCGATGCGCCGGAACCTCGCGAAGGCTCTCGGCATCGACGAGGGATCGGTCTTCGTGAAAGGGAAGACGAACGAAGGGATGGGCGCGATCGGCGGCAAGGAAGGAATCGCCGCCTACGCGGCCGTGCTTCTCGTCGAGGCGGATTCCGACGGACGGAAAGGCAAGGCGGGGAAATGAAGAAGGCCGGAAGAGCGGTTAGGAGATTTGAGAAGGAGGAGAGAGGGCTCTGCCCCTCTCTCCCTCTACATTGCCGAATTTCCCGTAGTACTGGGATAGTGGAGGGCTCTTCCGGCCCAACGCGATCCGTATCATTTTTCTATTCTGAATACTAGTGAAAATCGACCTCCTTCGCACGTCCTTTCGAGGGTGATTTCCAAGTCCGCGACGCCGCGCTCGGCGGGGGATCTCTTCCTTCCTCTCGCGGACCTTCTCCCGATCTCAAGTTAGACCCGGTTCCCCGAAGCTTCAAGCGAATCGTCGGCGCGTTCGGAGATTGTCTTCTCGGGCACGGACGCCCGGACGCTCGCCGCGCGCGAGAGGGATGCTGCGAAGCGTTGAGGCGCGGGCGGTCGAGCCGCTCCTCACACGCGGCGCGAGGCCGCCCGGTTCCCGAAACCCGCCTCCGCGCGGCCCCTGAGACCGGGCAGGTCCACATTGTCCTCTTTTTTATACACTTCGCGATCGTGGCCACTCCGCCCCGGGCGCGGCTGTCTTTTCGAACTCTTTTATTTACAATTGGTTATGAATGGACCCGCGTTTCGCGGCGGCGCCAACGGCTTGGCACGTCTCTTGATCCTCCTATCGGGCAGCAGCCTGTCGGGAAGCAGTGAGGCTCGGCGCTTCAGCCCTCCAGCGCATGAGGAAGCGGGTACCGGGAATGTGGGAGCTCCCGGTACCCTGCTCCCGGCGGCAGAACGAGATTCCAAGACAGCCGAAAGGCTGGAAAGGGGGTCTGCCAGCGGAGAGTAGGAGAGGAAAAACGGGGGTCAGGTCAGTCCGGAATGGAAGTTTGGGGAACTCAATCGCAAACGGTAGCACCCATGTCTTGGACCAAGGACCAGCCCCCGTTCTTCTTTTTCGATCGTTCGGTCTCGCCACGCGCCTCCCGACTCAGCTTCCCTCGCCGGTCCGCAGGGTCTCTCGCTTGACGATCCGACACGCCCCGACTACTGTCGTGGCGTCGAGCGCGGATCTTTTCTTCTTCCCGCGGGCGAGTGGACGGAGACAATGCCCTCTAGGAACTACTCGATCATCGTCGCGCCGTCGGACGGAAGTCGAAGCTATCACCTCCAAGTCTCCCGGCGGGCCGTGATCGCCGCTGCTCTTCTTCTTTGTCTTGCGGGAGCCTCGTTCGTCTTTCTCGCCGCGACCCACGGCGTTCTCACCCGAAAGGTCAGCTCTTGGGAGAGCCTCGAGGCGCGCTGCAGGGATCTCGAGCGCGAGGCCGCGCGGGTGGGAGAGCTCGAGGAAGAAGTGAGTCGGCTCCGCGAGATGGACCGGAGGGTCAGGAGCCTCCTCGGGCTTCCGGAGCCTCCTGCGACGGTCTCGTCGAACGAGGAAAGCGTGGGGCGAAACGAAGAAGCCTGGACTCCCGGAGCGACGCTCGATCTTCCCGATGCCGTCGTTCCGAACGAAGAAACGCGCCTCGCGCTCGAGAAAACTCTCCGCGCGCGTCGCGGCGCGCTCGCCTGGCCGGTCAGCGGCTTCGTCACCTCCTCGTTCGGCGAGGAAAGAGGCGAGGGCGGGGTCCACGTCGGGATCGATGTCGCGGCGGCGCGAAACACTCCCGTCACGGCGCCGGTCGCGGGGAGCGTGATCGAAGCCGGATGGCATTCGATCTATGGTAATGTTGCGGTGATCGACCACGGGGGCGGTCTCGTCGCCGTGTACGGTCACAACGCTCGCCTCCTGGTGCGCAAGGGAGATCGAGTCAAGGAAGGGGACACGGTGGCCCTCGTCGGAAGCACGGGCCAATCGAGCGCCCCGCATCTCCACTTCGAGACGAGGCAGGACGGGTACGCGATCGACCCGCTCTACCTCTTGAAGAGAAAGGAACGCTCGTGAGCGCACGCCCATCGATCGACGGACAGCGGACGACACGGGAGCGATCTCGAGACGAATCGGACAACGAAGGAGCGGTCATGTTCGGAAAAGACGTCAAAGACAAGCCGGAGGAAGCCGGGCTCGCCCCGACGGAGAAAGGGTCCGGCCTGAACACCTTCCTCGGTCCGGGCACGAAGTACACCGGGAAGCTCGATGGCTCGGGGAGCGTGCAGATCGACGGGAACTTCGACGGCGAGATCGTCGTGCGCGGCACGCTGCTTGTCGGGCGCGAGGGGGTTGTGAAGGCGAAGGTGGGCGCCCATCAGGTGGTCGTGCATGGAAGGCTGGAGGGCGAGATCGACGCGGGGTCGAAGGTGGAGCTGATGGGGGGATCGACGTTCCTCGGCAGCGTGTCCTCCCCGTCATTCGTCATCCAGGAGCGGGCGCAGTTCGAGGGGACCTGCCGCATGCCGCGCAGGGAGGAGTCGTCCGTTCCCGGAAAGCCGAGGTAGAGGACGCGGCCTTTTCGGACGGCGCCGAGCGAGCCCTTACAGACTGTCCGCGGCGGGCGAGCGGGGCGTCCGGTCGGCGCGCGCTTCCTCGAAATCCAACCATCCGGCCGACGTTTCGTAGGAACCCGCGACGACGAACGCAGGCGATTCCGGTCCGATGAGGACTCGCGCGGGGCGATGCTCGCTCGTCGACGGCTCGGACGGAGGAAGCCCGCGGGCGAGGATCGCGACGAGCGCGCACGCCGCCGCGGCCGCGTACGCGGGAATCGGCCTTCTGAGATAGGAGCCGATGCCCCTCCTGCGCCTCGCGGGAAGAGAAGCCCGGATTCGCTCGCGGAGAGTCTCGAGCGCCCGCTTCTCTTCCGCGGTTTCGTCTCGGACGGCGTCCCGCAGGCGAAGGAGAGACCGCTCTTCCTCGCGGCAGGCCTCGCACGCGAGGAGATGCTCCTGGAGGAGCGCCTCCTTCTCGTCATCCGGCTCGCCGAACACCATCTCAAACAGCTCGTTCTTCGCGTCTTCGCATCGCATGGCGTGATGCCTCCTTGGGACTTCCGAGGGAATCCTGATCGAAGAGGGAATTCCGCAAGTTCCTCACCGCGTAGTGGAGTCGCGACTTGACGGTTCCCTCCGGAATGCAGAGAGTTCGGGCGATCTCGCGGATCGCCATTCCGCGGCGCACGCGGAGGAGGACGACGGCCCTCTGCTCGTCGGGAAGAGCGGCGATCCCCGCGCGCACCGCGTTCAGCGTCTCGTTTCTTTCCAGCCTCTCGTCGGCCGCCGGCTCCGGCAGATCGTTGATGTGCAATACAAGATCGTCTTCGGCGGCGCCTCGGCAGCGGGCGCGGCGAAGCTCCGTTCGCGCGAGGTTCGTCGCGATGCGGTACACCCAGGCGCGGAAGGCGCCGCGCTCCCGGTAGCGTCCGATGTTCCGATGAACGCGAAGCATCGTCTCCTGGAGAAGATCCTCGGCCGCGGCGCGTTCCCTCACCATTCCCCGCAAGTAGCCGAGAAGCGGCCCCGCGTAGCGGTCGAAGAAAGCGTCGAACGCGCGCGGATCGCCGTTCCCGATTCGTCGTGCGATTTCCTCGTCTTGCAGGGTCGGACTCCTCGTTCGACGGGCGAGCCGTCTTTCTCTTCACTCCTCGAACTTCTCGATCCAAACCGCGGGCGCCGAGGACCCCGGGTCCCATTTCTTCCATGTCTCGGCGAGCGTTCGGCCGAGCGACCGCGCGAAGCCGTTCTTCTTGTGGAACTCGCAGATGCGGAGAGCGTGCGCGATCCGTGCTCTCGCGCCCTCGAGATCGCCTTTCTCCACGAGCGCCCCCGCGAGGCGCGACTCCACGGCGGCGTAGTTCACGACGAGGTTGGCAAGTCCCGAGTAGTGCTCCCAGTCGAGGCCGAGGCTCGTGGCGCTGTCGAGCCGATAGCTTCGATCGAGGTTTTCCTTGAGCGCATCGATGTCGATCTCCGCTTCCTCTCCTTGATCGGGGAGCATCCGATAGACAAGCCCTTCCAGTGAGAGCCGGTTCGGAATCGGGAGGTTGCCGCGGTTGACGGTGACCGCGGCGTAGAGCGGGCGCTTCCATCCGTCGCGACCGAGGTTCTCGACGAGCCCCATGAGGGCGGCGCCCACTTGCGGGCCTTTCGCATCCTCATCGATGACCGGGAGCGGCACGGCGTGCGGTCCCTCGCGAAGCTCCTTGCGGTACCAGGCCGTGTTGAGGAGGCTGAGGTTCACGATCGCCGCGTCCTTTCGAAGGCCGCGCGCGGCCTGAAGCGCGAGCGGCGGGTATGTGTCGTTGTCTCCGTTCGTGAGGATGATCGCGTTCTCTTCCACCGCGACGAGCAGGTTGTACGCCATGTCGAGAAGGAACTCGGGGATGTGGCCGCCCCGAACGAGCGCCTCGAGATGCGCGGCAGCCTCGTCTCTCTTTCCTTGGAAGAGCTTCATGACCCAGAGCGAGTAATGAGGCTCGCCCGACCGCGGGTCGAGGGCGAGCGCCTTTTCAAGCTCGCGGATCGCGTCGGCGGGATCCTCCTTCGCCTCGGGACAGTACATGCACCAATTGTTCGAGCCGAGCACGAGGCGCGCGTCGGCGTAGTTCGGGTCGAGCTTGACCGCCTTCTTGGCGTAATCAAGATAGACCTCGCACGGCTCTTCGGCGTAGCGCGCCGCCTTCGCGAGCTCCGTCCACCCGACCGCGTCCTTCGGGTGCGATCCCGTGTACGCCTTCCACTGGTCGCGGAGCTCTCGATAGCGCTCGGGAGAGAGGATGCGGATTCTCTTCGAGTAGATCCTCTCCGGCGGATCGACGGCCCCCGAAATGGAAGCGGGAAGGACCGCCCCGAGAAGGACGCCGAGAAGAAGAGCCTGTATCTGCTTTCGAATCATGATGTTTCCTCCTTCGACTTCGCGGTTCATCGCGCCGCGTGTCTTCGTGGTCCGCCCTATCAACGAGCGGATTCCGCGAAGGTTCACGCGCCCTCGACGTCTTTCCACGCCGATCGAGGGAGGGCCGCCGCCTCGCGAAGGGCGGAGGCGAAGCGGGCGATCTCGTCCGTCGTGTTGTAGAGGTAGAAGGACGCGCGCGCGGTCGCGGCGATCCCCATCGACCGAAAGAGAAGCTGCGTGCAGTGATCTCCGGCGCGGACCGCGATCCCCCTTTCGTCCAGAAACCGGCCGAGGGCGGCCGGACGAATTCCTTCGATGTTGAAGGAAATCACTCCCGCTCGGTTCTCGCTCGTATCCGGGCCGTAGAGGGCGATGCGCGGGACTCCCGCGAGCGCGTCGAGGGCGGTCTCGGTGAGAACCCTCTCGTGTTCGCGGATCGCGTCCATGCCGATCTCCTCGAGGAACCCGATCGCCGCCTCGAGGCCGAGCGCGTCCGCCACGCTCGGCGTTCCCGCCTCGAGCTTCCAGGGCGCCTCGTTGAAAGACGAGCCGTCGCGGCTCATCTCCCGGACCGTGCCGCCGCCTCCGAAGAAGGGGCGCATCGCATCGAGGATATCCTTCTTCGCATAAAGGACGCCGACTCCTGTCGGCCCGAGCATCTTGTGGCCGGAGAAGACGAAGAAGTCGCATCCGATCGCGCGGACATCGACGGGGATGTGCGGGACCGACTGCGCACCGTCGATGAGGATCGGCACTCCTCGCGCGCGCGCGGCGGCTGCGAGCTCCTCGACCGGATTGACGGCGCCGGTCGAGTTCGACACATGGATGAGCGCGGCGAGCTTCGTGCGCGGCGTGAGGATCTTGTCGAGCGCGGGGCTGCGGAGCCGCCCATCGGCGCCGACTCGGAGAAACCGGAGCGCGGCGTTCTTCTCGCGAGCGAGAAGCTGCCACGGAACGAGGTTTGAGGAGTGCTCCATCTCGGAAACGACGATCTCGTCCCCCTCGCCGATCCGCTCCCACGCCCAGGAGAAGGCGGCGATGTGAATCGCGTCGGTCGCGTTTCGCGTGAAGACGATCTCGGACGGGTCGGACGCGCCGATGAATCGCGCGACAGTCTCCCGCGCGTGTTCGTAGAGACGGGTCGCCTCTCCCGTCAGCGCGTGCACCCCGCGATGCACGTTGCCGCACCCCGATCGATAGAACGAAGCGATGCGCTCGATGACCACATCCGGTTTCTGGGTCGTGGATGCGTTGTCGAGATAGACGAGCGGCGCGCCCTCGCGCTTCGCGCGAAACGCGGGGAACCGCTCGCGCACTTTATAGACTTCGAGCAACGGCCCGCTCCTTCCGTGAAATCGCTCGGTCCAAGTCTATCTTCCTCCCGCGGGCGAGACAATGGGCGTTGCGACAGACATGACTCAACGCGGATCGGAATCGCCGTTCATTGAGCTCTCCCGCCCGCCTTTCCCCTTCCCGCGGGAACGTGGTACGATCGATCGGACGTAAGAGACGCCGGCCGGGCGCCGGGGAAGCCGCCGGACCGATCCTACAAAGGACGAGGATTTCAATGACGCATGATTCAAGCAACCATCAGGAAAGCCCGCCGGCGGAGATTGGGCTCAAGGATCTTCCCGAGGTCCTCCGAAGGGCGGCGGAGAGCCAAGGTTGGACGGCGCTTACGCCGGTTCAGGCCAAGACCATTCCGTACATTCGCGCGGGGCGCGACGTGATGGTCCAGTCCCGCACGGGGACCGGGAAGACCGCCGCGTTTCTTCTTCCGATCCTTGAGAGGATCGATGCGGACCGCGCCGAGTGCCAGGCGCTCGTTCTCGTTCCCACTCGGGAGCTGGCGCGGCAGGTGACCGCCGACGCAGAGGCGCTCGCGACGGAGACGCGCGTTCGCACCGTGCCGCTCTACGGAGGCGTCGGCTACGGGCAACAGCTCGATGGGCTTCGCAAGGGAGCGCACCTCGTCGTCGGAACTCCTGGCCGCATTCTCGATCATCTTCTTCGCGGCTCGCTCGTTCTCGATCGGCTTCGCATTCTCGTCTTCGACGAGGCGGACCGAATGCTCTCGATGGGATTCTACCCGGACATGAGGGCGCTGCAGGCGTACCTTCCGGAGCGGCGGGACGGCTTCATGTTTTCCGCGACGTATCCCTCGGTGGTCCGTTCGCTGGCCGGCCAGTTCCTGAGAGAGCCGGCGTTCCTGTCGCTCAGCCGGGACCGGGAGTACGTCGCGGAGACGGAGCACGTCTACTACGAAACGCCCGGGATGGAGAAGGACCGCGCGCTCGTCCGAATCATCGAGATCGAAAACCCGGCCTCTGCGCTCATCTTCTGCAACACGCGGGCGAACGTCGCGTACGTTTCGAAGGTGCTCCAGCGCTTCGGATACGACGCGGACGATCTCTCCGCCGACCTCGTGCAGAAGGAACGGGACAAGGTGCTCGAGCGGGCGCGCAGCGGAAAACTCCGGTTTCTCGTCGCGACCGACGTGGCCGCGCGCGGGATCGACATCGTCGATCTTTCCCACGTCTTCCTCTACGACTTCCCGGAAGACCACGAGTCGTATATCCATCGTGCCGGACGGACCGGACGCGCGGGGGCGGGCGGCGCGGCGATCTCTCTCGTCGATGTTCTGGAGAAGATGGAGCTGAAGGCGGTCGCGAAGCAATACGGGATCGACATGTTGAGACGCGAACTGCCGACCGACGAGGACGTGCGCGCGATCGTGTCGGAGCGGGTCACCGCCCAGCTCGAGATGGAACTGCGCGGTCTCGACAAGCTGGTGCGCGAGAGGATGGAGAGGATGATCCCGCTCGCGCGGCGCCTCGGGGAGACCGACGACGAGCTCGCCGTCGTCGCGATGCTGATCGACGAGTTCTACCAGAGAACCCTGCACGCGCCCTTGGAAATCCCGCGCGAGAAAGGAGAAGCTCCGGAGCCGAAGAGAGAACCGAGTCGAGGCGGCGGCTCCGGACGGGAACGTTCTTCCTCGCGCTCGAGCCGATCCGGGGGCGGCCGTTCGAGGGGCGGGCGAGGCCGGAAAAGAAAAGGGTAGATGCGCGAAAGGTTCGTCGCGCGCGGAATCCACTCTCCATCGGCATCGGGACCGATCGGAGCCGAGCGAGCCTCGCGGCTTTCTCCGGCCGCGGCCGATGGCGCTTCCGGCTGGACGGCGCCCGTTCCTCCGAATACAATCGACGATCGGCGGCCGGCCTTCATCCTAGAACGTTCTTCTCGTTCTGCGTCGGCCTGCCGGGCGCATGCGAGAGAGGGAGACGCCGTTCGCGGCCGGCACGTACGGCAAGCCTCGTGAGGCCGCGATCCGCGGCCGCAGCAGGTAGCGCGCGCATCATTCAGGCGAGGTCCCCGGTGATCCGCCGCGATCGTCCGGGGCGCTTTCGAAAGGAGACACACACCTGAGCGACTCGCGCTCCGAGCCAAGCATTGCGGGAACGATCGGCAGGAGGACGGCTGCGTTCGTGCTCGTCCTCTTCGTGCTTTCGGGGGCCGCGGGTCTCGTCTACGAGATCGTCTGGGCCCGCATGCTCACGCTGGTCTTCGGAAACACGGTGCACGCCGCGAGCACCGTGATCGCCGCCTTCATGGGCGGGCTCGCCCTCGGGAGCTTTCTCTTCGGGCGCCTTGCGGATCGGCGGCGCGACACGCTTCGTCTCTACGGGCTCCTCGAAGCGGGCGTGGCCGTCTACGCGCTCTTCATGCCCCTCATCCTGCGCGGGCTGAACGTCGTCTACGGCGGCCTCTTCCGCTCCTTCGGCGAGGACCCGGCTCCTTTCTTCGTCGCGCGCTTCCTGCTCTCTTTCGTTCTTCTCCTCCCCCCGACCATCCTGATGGGAGGAACGCTCCCGGTTCTCACCCGCTTCTTCGTGAGCCGCCGGGAGAGCCTCGGCGGCCGCGTGGCCGCTCTCTATGCTCTTAACACGCTCGGGGCCACGGCGGGATGTTTCGCGGCTGGATTCTTCTTGATCGAAAGATTTGGTGTTCGAGCGAGCAATAATGTTGCCGCGGCGGTGAGCCTGACCGTTGCGGTGCTCATCATCCTCCTCGCGCGCCGCGTGTCGCCGGCGCCGAGTGCGGTCGAAGCGCCGGTCGAGATGGGACCGAGAAGGCCCCCGGCGCGCGTGTCCGAGAGGGAATCCGCCACCGGAGGGTACTCCCCGAAGCTCCGGCGTCTCATCCTGGTTTCCGTGGGGCTGGCCGGGTTCGCCTCTCTCGCGTACGAAGTGATCTGGACGCGGGTCATCATCCATGTCGTGACCGCGAGCATCGAGGCTTTCGCGGTGGTTCTCACGACCTTCCTGGCGGGAATCGCCCTCGGAAGTCTGCTCGTGGCGCGTTGGGTCGACCGCAGGCGCCGCCTCCTGTCGCTGTTCGGCGCGATCGAGATCGCGATCGGGCTCGCGGCGGTGGCGTCGATCCCGCTTCTCGCCGATCTGTACAAGCTCTACGCCTACGTCGCCCACTTCGCTCCCCCCGGCTTCTGGGGATTGACCACGGTTCGGTTCGCTGCGGCGGCCGCGGTGATGGCGGTGCCGGCGCTTCTCATGGGCGCCGCGTTTCCGGTCGCGGTCGCCGGCTTCGTTCGGACCGTCGGGGGCGCGGGGCGCGGTGTGGGCGCTCTCTACGCGGTGAACACGGTGGGAGCGGTTGCCGGCTCGCTCACCGCCGGCTTCCTTCTTCTTCCCGCGCTCGGCGCCCAACACGGACTCATGGCGGTCGCGCTCTTCAATCTAACGGTGGGCGTGGTTCTCTGGTCGGCCGAGCCGGGGCGGCGTGCTCGGGGCATCGCGTGTGCGGCGGCGGTAGCGGCGGCGGGCTTTCTCCTCGGGGCGTTTCTCATCCCGCCGCGCGCCTTCCACAGGCTCTTTGCACAATCTCATCCGGGAACCGAGCTCATCTACTGCAGCGAGGACGTAACGGCCACGATCACGGTTCACCAATATCCGCCGGGCTACAACTTCCAGGACGACATGCGGGTCATCTGCACGACCGGGGTGGATGTCGCGGGCACCGACTCGATGCTCCGCACGACGCAGCTTCTTCAGGGGCATCTTCCCCTTCTCTTCCATCCGAACTCCGGGCCGCGCGCTCTCCAAATCGGGTTCGGGAGCGGAGAGACGACGCGAGTGGTTCTCCTCGAAGGCGCCTCGAAGCTGGACGCGGTGGAGATCTGCGCCGGTCTTGTTCAGGCCGCGCCGTTCTTCGCCGACATCAACGGCCTCGCCTACAAGGATCCGCGCGTTCGCATCATCATCATGGACGCCAAGAACTATGCTCTCCTCACGGGCGAAACCTACGACATCATCATGAACGACTCGATCCATCCGCGGGTGAGCGGCAACGCGAGCCTCTATACGGTGGACTACTTCGCGGACTGCCGGCGCCGCATCGCACCGGGAGGGTTCATGTCGAGCTGGTTCCCTGTGTACGGGCTCCGGCCCGAGGAGCTCCGGATGATCGTGCGGTCGTTCCGGACCGTCTTTCCACATGCCACGATGTGGATGGCCTACAACATGGTGAATCGCCACGCGCTTCTTCTCGCTCCCGTCGACGACGTGCCGCTCCGGATCGATTGTCGGGAGTATCTCCGGCGGATCACGCGTCCCGAAATCCAAGCGGATCTCTCGGTCGTCGGCTTGAACGACGCGACTTTCTTCCTCAGCAGCCTTGTGATGGATGAGGACGCGCTTCGCGAGTATTCCGAGGGAGCGAGGCTGAACACCGACGATCATCCGCTCCTTGAATACCTCGCACCCAAGTTCGTCGTGAACGACGAGTTTGCTTGGGCGGCGATCTTGGAATCGCTCATTCCCCACCGATCGGACGTGCGCGAGCTTCTCGTCAACTGGCCTGAGGACCCGGAGGAGAGGCGAGCTCTCGACGAGGAGCTGGGCGACTATCTTCGGAGCAACGAGCTCGTGCTTCGCGGCATGGCGAAGGGTCTTCGCGGGGATCCCGACTCGTGGGAAGATTTCGAGGCGGCAGAGAGGATCACTCCGGTCCATCCGGCGGTGCGGATCGCGCGCGAGAGGAGAGAGGGCGAGCTTGCGCGAAGACTGACGGAGGTTCGGAACGACCCCGACAATCCGGATGCACGGATCCGTCTCTCCGAGACATATCTTCGCGCCGGCCGTGCCGAGGAGGCCGCGCGCCATTTGCGCGATGCGGCCGCGAGAAACCCGGGGCGCGTCGATCTTTGGATCGGTCTCGGGATGCTCGAAGCGCGGCTCGGACGCAACGATGAGGCCGTGTCCGCCTACCGAGAGGCTCTCGAGATCGCGCCGCAATCGGTCGACGCTCTGAACAAGCTCGCGCTTCTCGATGCGGAAAGAGGGAACCACGAGGAAGCGGTCGCTCTTCTTCGGCGCGCGACATCGGCTCATCCGAGGCATCCCGAGGCATGGAACACGCTCGCCTGGCTTCTCGCCGAGCGGGGAGCCGACCTCGACGAGGCGCTCCGCTTCGCCGAACGAGCGGTCTCGCTCGATCCGTCGGCCCCCCACCTCGACACGCTCGCCTGGGTCCTCTTCAAGCGGGGCGATCTTTCTCGCGCGCGTGAAACTGTGCGGAAGGCGCTCGATCTCTCTCCCGAAAACGAGACCTACCGCGAACGCCTCCGGCTCATCGAGCAGGAGATCGAGTCGAAGAGAGGGAAGACGTAAAGGCTGGAGGACGAAGCTCCCGCATACCGCCGGGGGAGCGCGCGAGCCCGCGCGTCAGAGATTCGGAGTGTTCGCGCGCGGCTGGTAGGCGCAGTCGATCAGGATCTTTCGATCCGAAGGAATCGAGACGATGTTGCGGATCCAGATCCGGGAGAAGCGGTCGTCCTCGCTCGACGTCGTCGTTCCGTTCGTGTTCCAGACGAAGAGGTAGTCGTGCTCCCCGATCTCCTTCCGATCGAGCGCGCCGTCCTCGTGGAAGCCGATCGGAAGACCGGAGCCGTCGATCGGCGCGTCTTCCTTCGCGGCGCTCGGTCCCGCGTGCTGAAGGCGAAGCCATCCCCCGCCGTCGATCGACCGAAAACGCAGGTAGTGTTTCCCCGAGCCCTCGTCGTAGTGATAGCCGATCCGGTCGGGCCCGATGGCGCCGTAGGAAGCGGTCGCGTATCCGGGGATGTACCAATCCGCGACGGTGCGCGTTTCTTCTTGGATGGCGATCGTCGTGTGCAGCCGGTAGGGGACGTCGTCCACGATCGCCGAGGCGGATCCCTCTTTGCCGTTCTGCACCCCCTTCACGTACACCGAGTGGCGTAACCCGTTCGTGAGATCGACGAGCCAAACCTCCATGCGGCCTTGGACGAGGGAGTTCTGCTCCTGGAGAAGCGGGAGGTTCGAGGCGCTCCCCGGTTTCGTTTCGAAGGCGCTCCACACGTAGAACGCGTCCCAATCTTCGCGTTTCAAATAAACCTTGTAGCCTGAGAAGCTGACTCCTGGACTCACTTCGTCGATGAAGTCCCAGCGGAGAAGCATGCGCCTCGACCCGTTTTCGAGCGAAACCCCGCCGGGCGGCGAGGGGATCGCATCGAGGTCGACCGGGTCGATCCCGTCGCAAGCGAGGGATAGAAGCGCGGCGAAGAGAAGGAGCAAGAGAATCGCGCGGCTCATGAGCCCGGAACTCCTTGTTGTTGTGAAAGTTAACGTCCCCCGCTTTGCGGGTCTCCTCTGAACACTTTAGCCTATTCTCGCGCTTTCCGAAAGGGGCGCGGATCGGCGAGGCGCATCGGCTCTTCCCGAGGCGCGATTAGGGGAGAAAGCGTTCCGGGTGCCGAATCTTCTCGGGCAAGTACTCGTCGATCACGTAGTTTAGGCCGTGCTTGGCGAGCGCCTGCTGCTCGGCGCGAACCCCCATCTGGATGAGCTGTTGAATCGCCCGCTGCCATGCCTTGTGATGAAGAACGAACGGATCGTTCTTGAGAGCGTCTTTCGCCCGCTTGATGTCGACGTCCTTGAGCGGGTGCGTCGGGAGCTTGTAGTCGACGATGTCCTGCGGCGTGATGCCGAGAAAGCGCGCCTGAGGCACGCAGAAGAACTCGTTCAGGTGGGCGGCGTTCCCCGATCCGACCTTGAGGGTGCGGTAGATGTTCGTGATGCCGTATGGGTCGCCGTCCACGAAGACGTACACCGGGAGTTTTTTCGTGTCGGCGAGGCGCCGGATGAAGCGCCGGCAGGCGCGCGTCGGCACGCCTCCCATCGACACGAGGATGCAGTTCCCTCTCTTCCAGTAGTTGTGTTTGACGAGCCTTTGGAACATCCCCGCCGTCTCGATCACGAGGATGAACTCGGCCCGCGTCTCGAAACCGAGGTGCTCCACCGAGATGGGAATCGAATAGGCGCCGGAGCCGAACTTCCGGCAATCGATGCGAAGGCTCTCTCCGGTCTCCGCGTCCCGATCGACGACGACGAGCTCGCCCGCGACGTCGCCTCCCTTCTCCTCGGGAACGAAGCCGAGTTGCTCGCGGTTCACTCTGAAGAGCGCCTCCACATCCTCGATCACCGTATCCGATTCCGGCTGCTCGCTGAAGCGAGCCTCCCCCCAATTCTTGGACACGTAGTATGCTTCCCTCTTCGTGGCGATGTCGTCCGTCTCGACGAGCTCCTTCGAGAGGGCCATCATGCGAAGCGTCTGCGCGAACGTCTTCACCGTGTTCACCGTGAGCGTGCGCTCCTTCGTGCGGCCTCGGATCTCGAAGAACCCCTTCTGCGACTGGTAGCTCACGTTCCGCAGGGAGCGGAGAGGAAAGCGGAGAGAAGGCTTCTTCCCTTTGGCGATCCTCTCCTCGACGTTCTTCGCCTCCGAAACAATCTTTCCGGAAACCGGCGTTTCCCGGACTCTCGGCGGGTTCTTTCGATCCGCGCTCTTCTTCGTCTTCGGCACCGTCTCTCTCCAATCGAAAGGGCTACACCTTCCGGCTCTTCTCGAGGATCGTTTCGAGCTCCTTCATTCTCCGGTCGCGGCGCTCGTCCGAGAGCCCGAGGATTTCCTGCAAGGCGATCCCGATGTGCGGGAGGTATTTCTCGATGTAGCTCTTCTTCTTCTCAGCCTCGGCGAGACGCCTGCCGCGCCGGATGTAGACGCCGAGCTTCCTCCCGCACTCCTGCAGCGCGAGACGAATCTCCTTGGTGATCTCCGGGTACGAGGCGATCGCCTCCTTCGATTCAGACGTAAAGGGAACCCAGACGGAGGCGATGTGCACGGCGATCGCCATCGGCGCGGTCGGAAGGGCGCCGCGGCTCTGTGGGACCATGTAGTTCTTCCACGCCACGTCGATCACGCTCTTCGTGATGGCGCACGCCGACTTCTGGTATTGCAGCGGCACGCGGTTTGCGAGACGGTAAAGTTCCGCCGGCTGGTCGGTCTCGAACGAGGGCCCGCCGTACGCGAGGGCCGCCTCGATGAGGAACGGGTTCCCACGGTAGACCGCGGCGGGGCGCGTGACCGCCGCTACGAACGCCGGCTCGTGGTGCGTCTTGAGAGAGAGCGTGAGCTGCTCCTCGCCGATCGGCGAGAGGCAGTTCGTCGGGGGGTTCATGATCTTCGTCTTCTGGATCGCGCGATAGAGGATCTCCGCGGCATCCCGATGCACGCGGGCCGGGCTCGTCTCGGGCTTGAGAGCCGCCTTCTCGAGAATCTCGTCCGCCACCTTTCCGCTCACGCGGCTGAACTCCGCTGTGAGAAAGCCGCGCACGTTCCGCGATTTCGTTTCCTTCAGCATCTTCATCAGGGTTCCGAGCTCGACTCCTCGCGGGTGCGGCTTGATTTCCCTCGCTTCCGTGGGAAGCCGCTCGACGGCGCGCTCGTAGCGGAAGGTCTCTCCCTTCGGCGACCGATAGACGATCTCCGCGTGCGGGTTGGCGAGCGCGACATGCCGCAGGTAGCGGTCGACCGAATGATGGCCGGCCTTGTAGCTCGCCTCGAGCTCGATCGTAACGCGCGTGCCGTGCTCGAGCGGCCAGTCGATCTCCTCCTCGGATGCGATGACCGGAAGGTTCTTTTTCGTATCAAGGAGAAGAGCGAACCGATGGGCCGGCTTGTTCGCGCCGAGCCGGGAGATCACGATCATCGGTTTGCCGGTCGTCATCTGGCCGTACATGCCGGCGGCGGAGATGCCGATCCCCTGCTGGCCGCGCGACTGGCGGAGCCGGTGGAATTTGCTCCCGTAGAGGAGCGACCCGAAGATGCGGGGCGCTTCCTTCCGCGCGATCCCCGGCCCGTTGTCCTCGACCGTCACGAGGAAGCGGTCCTCGGCGAGCTCGTCGATTCGCACATCGAGCCTCGGGAGGATCGCCGCCTCCTCGCAGGCGTCGAGCGAGTTGTCCACGGCTTCTTTGACGGTCGTAAGGAGCGCCTTGGATGGATTGTCGAAGCCGAGCAGGTGGCGGTTCTTCGCGAAGAACTCGCTGACCGAGATCTCGCGCTGCTTCGGGAGCCGCGGGGCGGAGGTCCGCTTCGCCGGAGGCGCCTTCTCTTCGGGGGCCGGGAGAGCGATCGTCTCCGCCTTTCCCTCTTTCTTCTTGGGGGAAGAGATCTTCTTCTCTTCCGGTTCCTGGAAGAGGTCGGGCTGCTTCTTCGCCGCCGAGCTCCCCGTTGTGCGCGAGCGCTTCATGAGCGCCTCCTTGTCCGGCAAGGGAGTATAGCGGCCTGTTCGCGAGCCGACAAGAGGCCGGCTAGGCTAGGAGAGGGCGATCGCCGCGAACGAGACGATCGATCCTTCTTCTCCCATGACCGCCTGCTCGTAACGAAGGAGCGCGCCCTTCCCTTGGTCGAGGGCGGAGAGAAGGAAGTGAATCGGGGAATAGCCGCAGATGCGGGTCCGGTCGCCCGTTCGCTTCATGCGCCGGGTGAGGGCGCCCGCGTCGACGGCGAGGATGGAATCGATAAACGCGCGGTCGGAGGTCTCGAGGATCCTTCTCTCTCCGCTCGAGGGCGCGGCTTCGTCTCCGTAACGAGGACCCACGTGCGAGAGGTCTGCGCTCGCAACGAGAAGGACGCTCTCCTCGCGGTGTTCGAAGATCGCGCGCATTGCGTCGATCGTCTTCTCGATTCGCCCGCGCTCCTCCGGCGGCGCGTCCGGTTCGAGGTGAGGCCACGCGTACGAACAGAGGAGCGGGGCGATCTTCGTCTTTCGACCGAAGAGCCGGCGCACGAAGAGCGCCTGGAACTCGATCGTGTGCTCGCGCCTGTGGGCGAGCTCGTCCTCGAAGAGCCCGCCGGCCGCGCGGTCGAGCTCGCGAAGAAACCGCCGGTCGGTCGAGACGGAGCCGAGCGGCGTGTCGAAGTCCTTCTCGGTAGCGGCCACGAGCGTTCGGAGCGTCGCGTGGCAGGTGCCGAGGAGTACGGCGAGCGCGGGCGGTTCGGATCGGTCGATCGTCTTCCATCCCGCGGCGCACACGGGCCCGCCGAGGCGAAGATCAATATGCGGGACGATGAGCCCTCGGATTCGGCCTTTTGGAGGCGGCGACTCCGGATCTCCCGCCGAGGCGAAGAAACCGTCCATCCATCGCTTCCACGTCGCTGGGTCGGCGTCCAGCGCGGAGAGGTGGACCGCGGGGCGAGTCTTCATCTCGTGATAGGCGCGTTCGGATTCTTCCTTCTTCGCGCGGAACCGATCGTTCTCGAGAAGCAGGGCGTCGTCAAGCTGTCGGAGAAGTTTCCTGATGTCGTCCGAAAAAATAAGGTCGCCGAAGCGGCGCGCGTACGCTGCCTGGATGTCGAGAAGGGTGTGCTCGCCGTCCATGAAGCCGAGAAGGAAGGCGGCGCGATCGGAAACAACGAGAGGGTTTTCGGAGAAACCTTCCGGATCGCGAAGGATGATGCACGATCGCCCCTCGTGAATCGTTGGGATCGCTTCGATCGGTCGCAAGCGAGGCTTGGGATCTTCGCCGCTCAACACGCGCTCCTCGCGGACACCTGCCGCCGCCACCCGCCGTGGTTGCGTTGGTGAACGGCGGGTCTCACGCGCCCAGGTTTGTCTTGCTCCTGAGACGGGGGTGAGGCAGAGCGGCGAGTTGCCGCGCGCCGCGCGCGGCATGTTTGAGCAAGCGAGCCTCACCCTCGGCTCCGGAGCTTCCCGTCTTCGCTGGATCGGATCCGCGTTTTCCTGCCGCG